>DVND01000005.1 GCA_018714645.1 Candidatus Avimonoglobus intestinipullorum | reverse complement strand
CTGCAAATGAGAGGCTGGCTGACGGACTTCATTGCGGACGGATATCCAAGGAGGAATACGTCAGACCCTTGCACTCTCATTATAGCAGTTTCAGCAACAAGATGGATATATACACGGCCGGTTGCCGTGTGATTTACCCATAAATTTATTATAGTAGGAGGAAACTTACTATGTTAGTTTCAGCAACCGAAATGTTAAAAAAAGCCGTCGCGGGGAAATATGCCGTCGGCCAGTTCAACATCAACAATTTGGAATGGACGAAGTCCATTCTCCAAACAGCGCAGGAAAACAATTCGCCCGTCATCCTGGGCGTATCCGAAGGCGCGGGCAAATACATGACCGGCTTTAAAACCGTTGCGGCGATGGTAAAAGCAATGCTGGAGGAGATGAACATCACGGTTCCCGTCGCGCTGCATTTGGATCACGGCACCTATGATGGCTGCCTGAAGTGCATCGAAGCGGGCTTCTCTTCCGTCATGTTTGACGGTTCCCATTACCCAATTGAGGAAAACATCCAGAAAACAACGGAATTGGTGAAAATTTGCCACGAAAAAGGGATTTCCATTGAGGCGGAAGTCGGTTCCATCGGCGGCGAAGAAGACGGCGTCGTCGGCGCCGGCGAAATTGCAGACCCGAACGAATGCAAAGCAATCGCTGATTTGGGCGTGGATTTCCTGGCTGCCGGTATCGGCAACATCCATGGGAAATATCCGGAAAACTGGAAGGGCTTGGATTTTGACGCTCTTGGCAAGACAAAAGCATTGATCGGCGACCTGCCGCTGGTGCTCCATGGCGGCACAGGCATTCCGGCGGATATGATCAAGACCGCGATCTCCCTGGGCGTTGCAAAAATCAATGTCAACACGGAGTGCCAGCTGTACTTCCAGGCTGCCACCAGAAAATACATCGAAGAGGGCAAAGACCTGCAGGGCAAGGGCTTTGACCCCAGAAAGCTGCTGGCGCCGGGCGCAGAAGCAATCAAGGTCATCGTAAAAGAAAAAATGGAACTGTTCGGTTCTGTTAACAAAGCGTAAATTAAAAAAGTGTTCCTCTTTGGAGGAACACTTTTTTAATTGATTTGGCTTAATGCCTCTTCATTTGTTTCGATCTGAATGCCCAATTCCGTTTTCCAGGTTTCGACCCGTTCATTCAGCCGCTCAGTGAGCAGCGCTTCTTTTACCTGATCTTTCCCAACGTCCTCCAGCCCTATGGGAAGGCGCTGGATCACATGGAATCCAAAATCACTCTGCGCAAACCCGATTTCGCCGGGCTGCAAGCTTTCCACGCAGTCCTGGAATTCCGCAACCATATCTCCATCCCTAAACACATATCCATCTGGATTGGTTGCCGAACCCGGATCCTCTGAATACTCCTGCACCAGCGTGTCAAAGTCAGCGCCGTTTTGTGCCTGCTGCAGCAGGTCCTCCGCCAGCGCTTTCTGTTCTGCGACCTGTTCCTCGGAGTAAGGCTCCTGCGTCACGGTATCCTTCGTCACCCGCAGGACGTGCTTTGCCTTCATGAGTCCTGCTGACAGGCTCTCCTGGTTTTCCGCAAAATACTGTTCGATATCCCCGTCCGTCACCGGCTGCTCCGCTTCGATCCGCTCCGTAAGCTTTTCGCTGTAAACCATGGATTCGCAAAGCATATCAATAAAGTCATCTTTCAATCCATACGATTGCAAAAACTCATTATAGGTCGAATTTCCGCCGTATTGGGAAACGAGGCTCGCTTTTGTCCTGCTGATGCTGGCTTTCTCCGCATCAGACAATTCCACATCCAATTTCTCGCCAATACTGATATACGCGATATTGTTGATTGCCGTTTCCAGCGCCCGCTCTTTCGCAATGTCAATGGCCTTTTTCCCTTCAATTTCAGTGGTCTGCCAATCCTCTTCGGTTTGCAGCTCCGTATCAGCCATATTTTCCTTCACTGTATCCAAATAGAATTTAAATTCCGCCTCTGTAATCTTCCGGTTTTCCACCTTTGCAACATACCCCTCCGAAGAACAGCCTGCCGCAAACAGCGCCAGAATCATTGCGGCGGATAAAATAAGCTTTTTCATAAACGTTCTCTCCTTATGCCCTTGTTCTTCGTCTATTATACATTATTTTTCCGGCTTCTTCAATTCCAAAACGGTCTGTAATATAAATTTAATATTGGGCAGCAGCTTCGGCTCGTCCGTGTTTTTATAAGTCAACACCGGCTTTTGCGACGCGCCCACCACCAATTCTTTCGGGAATTTTGCAATCAACTCCAATACGGTGCCGGCGTCCAATCCATCTTCATTGAAATGGAAATCCACCCGCCCCTTCTTTGCATTGATCTCATAAATCCCCAGTTTTCTGGCAATCGCTTTTATCTGCGCAATCCACACAAGGTTTGACACCGCCTTGGGTACGTCCCCGAACCGGTCGATCAGCTCGTCCATGACTTCCGAAGCATCCGCTTCATCCTCCACAGCGGCAATTTTTTTGTAAATTTCGATCCGCTGATTCTGATTCCGGATATAATTCTCAGGAATATACGCATCCACATCCATATCCACTGTTGTTTCCGTCACCTGCGCCAAATCTACACCCTGCAATTCATCCACACTTTCTTTCAAGAGCTTGCAGTACATATCATATCCGACTGCATCCATGTGCCCATGCTGTTCCGCGCCAAGGATATTCCCCGCGCCGCGGATTTCCAAATCCCGCATGGCAATTTTAAAGCCCGAACCAAATTCGGTGAATTCCTTAATGGCCTGCAGCCGCTTTTGCGCCGTGTCGGACAGCATCCCGTCCTTCCTATAAGTCAGGTACGCGTATGCGCTCCTGTTGGAACGCCCCACGCGCCCCCGGAGCTGATAGAGCTGGGCCAGCCCCATTTTATCGGCATTCTCAATAATGATGGTGTTGGCGTTGGGGATATCCAGCCCCGTTTCGATGATGGTCGTGCAGACCAGGATATCTGTCTTGCCGTTCACCATGTCATACATGATATCCTCCAGCTCTTCCTCCCTCATCTTCCCATGCCCGACAGCCACCTCCGCTTCCGGGATCATATTCTTAATCCATTGTGCCACGCGGTAAATCCCCTGCACGCGGTTGAACAGGTAAAATACCTGCCCCCCTCTCGACAATTCCCGTTTCATCGCATCAATTAAAACCGCCTCATTCTGTTCCAATACATAGGTCTGGACAGGATACCGGTTCTCCGGCGGCGTTTCCAAAAGGCTCATATCGCGCACATTAATCATCGCCATATGCAGCGTGCGCGGGATGGGGGTGGCAGTCATGGAAAGGACGTCTACGTTTTTCTTCAATTCCTTCAGCCGTTCTTTATCCGCCACGCCGAACCGCTGCTCCTCGTCGATAATGAGAAGGCCCAAATCGGAAAATTCCAAATCCTTCTGCAAAATCCGGTGCGTGCCGATAATAATATCGATTTCCCCTGTCTTTAGCTGCTTCAAAATCTTTTTCTGCTGCGCCGGCGTGCGGAACCGCGACAGCATTTCCACCTTGATCGGAAAATGCTCCATACGCTTCACAAAAGTGTCATAATGCTGCATGGCAAGGATTGTAGTGGGGCATAGATAGGCCACTTGTTTGGAATCCATGGCCGCCTTGAACGCCGCCCGCAGCGCCACTTCTGTTTTCCCATAGCCCACATCCCCGCATAGCAAGCGGTCCATGGGCCGCGCTTTTTCCATATCCGCCTTCACTTCCTCAATGCTGCGGAGCTGGTCTTCCGTTTCATTGTAACTGAATGTATCTTCAAAATCCCGCTGCCACGGCGTGTCCGCGCTGAACGCAAACCCCTTGGTCTGTTCCCGCTGGGCATACAGCGCCACCAGCTGCTTCGCCATATCTGTTGTGGCGCCTTTCACCTTTGCTTTGGTTTTCGACCAATCGCTGCCCCCCAGCCGGTTCAGCTTCAGCTTGCGGTCGGTGCTGCCCACATATTTATACAGCAAATCCATCTGGTCAACAGGGACATATAAACTATCTGTCCCCTGATACTGTATTTTCAAATAGTCCTTCGTCACGCCGCCCACGACCATCTTGCGGATTCCCGCGTACTGCCCAATCCCATGCGTCTGATGGACGACATAATCGCCAACGCTGATATCCGAATAAGATTTGAGCCTGTTTGTATTTTCAATTTTCCTGGAACGGCGTTTACGTCCCTGCTGAAAAATTTCCTGCTCCGATATCAGCACAAATTGAATTTCCGGATATTCAAACCCCTTGTGGATTTCCCCCCTGGCAACAAGGATTTCCCCTGCCTCAAACACAGGCGGTTCATTTGTATACCTGCATTGAATGCCCTTGTCATTGAGCGTCCCAGCCAAATTTTCGCCCCGCGCCCGATTGTTTGCAAGAATCACAACCGTCGCGCCGTCCTTTTGCCACTGCGCTAAATCATCATAGAGATAGGAGACGTTCCCATGGAACCCTACCGTCGTTTTTGAGACGAAATTAAATATCGCTTTATACTGATAATCCAGTGTGCTGTGCGCGAGGACGTTCATGGACACCAGCCGCATCTTGGAAACACGGCTGGTAAACGCGGCATATTCCATCCAAAACTGCATACCGTCTATAAACAGGACGCCCTTCTGCGACAAATCGTCCACCAATTCCCCCTGCTCCCACTCCATGGATTTCGCCCGTTCCGCAATCCGCTTCGGCTCCATAATGAACACCAGATCGTCCTCGCTGAAATAATCCAGCAGCGTCGGCACTGTCCCATAGATCAGGGATACATATTTATCAATTGACGGGAAGTGCCCGCCTTCCAAAATTAATTCAATATCCGCCTCCAGCGTTTCAATCAATGCGCTCTGGTCCGATTTTTTGCGCTTCAATTTTTTGATGCGTTCCCGCAGCGCCTCCGCAAGCTCTAAGGCCTGTTCCCTGCTGAACACCGCTTCCCGGCAGGGCGTTACCAATTCTTCCTCCACCTGTCCCAAAGACCGTTGGGTCATCGTATCAAATTCGCGGATGGAATCCACTTCATCGTCAAAAAATTCTACACGGATGGGATTCTCCCTGTGGGCGGGAAACACGTCTACAATCCCGCCGCGGACTGAAAACTGCCCCTTTCCCTCGACGCTGTCCTCCCGCGTATATCCCATATGCACCAATTGTTCCGCTAATCTTTCAATATCAAACCTGCCGCCGGGCCGCAGTTGAACCGTATACGCCTCCATGACAGACCGTTTCACCGTATACCCCAAAACCGCCTCCAGGGACGTCACCACCAGATGCGTCCCCCGCTCATACAGCAGGCTGCCCAGACAGGCAAGCCGCTCATGCTCATATTGATAGCCCGACGCCTCGATGTTGTAAAATACATATTCTTTTGATGGAAAAAACAAAACGTTGTCTGCAAAGTATTCCAAATCCGCACAGAGGGCCTTCGCTTCCATATCGCTGTACGCAACAATGACCGCATTACGGTTTAATGCGGTTTCAAAAATAAACTGTGCCTGGGCGGATTCTGTAATGCCCGCCACAGAGACGGGCGGGCGCTCCAGCGCTTTTATAAAATCCCTGTATAGGGGATATCCTTCCAATAAAGTTTTAAAATCCATACCATACTCCAAATAAAAAGCCTGCAAAGCAGGCCTTTTGTTCACTTGCTGTTAAACCGGTTCATCGCCGCGTCTACGCCGCTTTTAATGATTTCCGCAGCAGCTTTGGACGCCTTGATAATTGCCTCTTCCATAACGGGGATTTCCTCTTTTGTAAACCGCCCCAAAACATAATCCGCCAATTCGTAGCCGGGATTCTCCGGCGCACCCACGCCGATTTTGATGCGTGGGAATTGGTCGGACTGGAGGTTAAAAATAATGGATTTCAGCCCATTATGCCCCCCGTCAGAGCCCTTTGCACGAATGCGGATCCGGCCCGCATCCAAGGAGATGTCGTCATTGACAATGATGATATGCTCCGGCGTGATCTTATAAAAGGCCGAAAATTCCCGGATGCTTTCACCCGACAAATTCATATAGGTCTGCGGCTTCAGCAGATATACCTTTTCACCGTCCAGATGCAGTTCCCCGAACAACGCTTTGAACTTCAGCTTATTCACCTTTACATTATATTGTCCCGCCATATAATCTATGACCTCGAACCCGATGTTATGGCGCGTCATTTCATATTCTCTGCCCGGATTCCCCAGGCCGGCTATCAAATACATCTTACTTTCTCTTATCCTTCCAATCCGTTTTTACAACCTGCCGCGCCCGCGCAATCGCCAGGCTCTCCTCCGGCACAAGGTCTGTAATCGTGGAACCAGCCGCGATATACGCGCCATTTTCCACCTCTACGGGCGATACAAGATTGGTGTTGCACCCTATAAAGCAATCGTCCCCAATCTTCGTCCTGTACTTCTTTTTGCCGTCATAATTGACCGTCACAGTCCCGCATCCAAAATTGACACGCTTGCCCACGTCCGCATCGCCGACATATGTCAGATGGGAGATTTTCGTCCCATCGCCTATCACCGAATTTTTGATTTCCACAAAGTCGCCGACCTTCACGTTCTTCCCCACCCTGCTGTTGGGGCGCATGTATGCAAATGGCCCCACGTGGGTACCCGCGTCCACAAACGCATCCGTCAGGACGGAACACAACACCTCCACATTGTCAGCGAGCACCGAATGGATAATCTGGCTCCCCGCACCGATGTTACAGTTTTTCCCGATTTTCGTACCCTGTTTCAGGAGGACGTTCGGCCCGATTACCGTATCCTGCCCGATTTCCACGTCCGCCTCCACAAGCGTCGTCTCAGGCAAAATGAACGTCACGCCGTTTTTCATGTGCTGCGTATTGACACGCCTCTGCATGATTCTTTCTGCTTCCGCCAGCTGCACGCGGTCGTTGATACCACGGATTTCATCGCAGTCCTCCACGGTATACGCCCCAATTGCCTTTCCGGCTGTACGCAGGATTTCCAGCGTATCTGTCAAATAATATTCGCCCTGGGCATTGTTTGGCTGGAGCTGGCCCAGCGCATACAGCAGCGCCGCGCTGTCAAACACATACATCCCGGAGTTGATTTCCAGGACGGCGCGCTCCGCTTCTGTCGCATCCTTGTGCTCCACAATTTTTTGCACATACCCTGCATCGTCGCGGATAATCCGCCCATATCCGGCCGCATCCTCCAGGACCGCGGTAATGACCGTGACGCTGTTCTTATTTGCACAGTGGCTTTCAATTGCCTTTTGGATGGTTTCCGCCCGGATCAGCGGGATATCCCCGTTCAGAATTACGATGACGCCGCCTTTTTGCCGGATCTGCTCCGCCGCCTGCATAACGGCATGCCCCGTCCCCTTCTGTTCCGCTTGGAGCGCATAATCACAGGTATCGCCCAAAACAGCACGCACCTGCTCCGCTTTATGCCCCACAATTGTCACAACGTCTTTAGCCCCCGCTTTTTTGGAAACGTCCGCCACCCATTGCACAAGCGCCTTGCCCAATATCTGATGGACAACCTTCGGCAGTTCCGACTTCATCCTGGTTCCCATTCCCGCCGCCATAATCACGCTGGTAAACTCTTTCATGCTTATATTGCTCCTTTTACTTGATTTATATCCTGATGGATCTGCTTTTTAAGCTGATCCTGATTCTCAAACCTGATTTCATCCCGGATTTTTTCGTCAAATGCAATGGTGATGCCCGCATCGTATATATCTTCGTCAAAATCGAGGATAAAGCTTTCCACCGTCCGTTTTTTTGCGCGAAAGGTAGGGTTTTTGCCGACATTTATCAGGCTTAGATGCCCGGCACCGCGGATATAAGTCCGCCCTTTATACACGCCGTCCCCCGGCAGCAGCTTCTGCCGGTCAAAAGAGAGGTTCGCCGTTGGAAGCCCCATTTTACGCCCATTCTGCAAGCCCGCATCCACCGTCCCCGACAACTTATAAGGGCGGCCCAGCAATGCATTTGCTTCCCGCACGTTCCCCTGTACAAGCAAATCGCGTACCAGCGTGCTGGATACAATGGTTCCCTCGTACCGCACCGCCGGGGTTTCAATCACATGAAACCGCTTTTCCGCCGCCAATTTTTGCAGCAGCCGCACATCCCCCTGCGCCCTGTAGCCAAAGCTGTAATCATATCCCACAGACGCCGCGCGCATCGCCAGCCGCCCCTGCAAAAAATCTATAAATCCCTCCGGCTCCATGTGCCGGAACGACTCGTCAAATGGGATAACCGCTGCAAAATCCAGCCCCATATCCTGCAATAATTCCAATTTTTCCGGAAGCGTCGTCAGCACTTTTAGTTCTGTGTGCGCCGTCACGGTGCCGGTATGGTTCTCAAACAACAAAATACCGCTTCTCAATCCGTTTTTTGCCGCATATTCCACGCATTTCCGGATAATTTCCCGATGGGCCAGATGCAGCCCGTCAAAATTTCCCAATGCAACCGCGCTTGCGCCTAAATCATACGCTTCCCCCACGTGAAAAACCCTCATGAATAGATCCTCTCCATTTGCTCAGCTCCAAAACGCCTTTTCCAAAACCAACTGTGCCCCGTCATACTCCATAATCGCTAAAAAACGGCCCTCCATATCATAGACGCGGTATTTTCCGGCGGCAAGCCCTCGGTAGGCAATACGGTTCCCGTTTTTAATCCGCTGCGCCATCTGCTCCGGCACATGTACCTGCGGGTATGCAAACAGCGCATCCACAGGCGTAACCGCTTGTTCCAAGCAACCCTGCTCCTTCAATTCCCATAACCGCGCAGTTGTCCAGCACTGGCTGCTGTCAAACATGCCGCTTTTTGTCCGTTCCAGCCGGTTCACATACGCCCCGCATCCCAGCTTTTTTCCAATATCGTCGCAGAGGGTACGGATATACGTCCCCTTTGAACATTCCACATCGATTGTCACCAGCCCTTGCTCCATATCAATGGACACGGTTTCAATTTTATAAATATGGACAATCCGCGCTTTCCGCTTGACCTCCACGCCTTCCCGCGCCAGCTCATACAACTTTTTGCCGTTGATTTTAACCGCGGAATACATGGGCGGCGTCTGTTCAACCATACCTTCAAAACTTTTCACCGCCGCGCGGATTTCCTGCTCTGTGCACAACACCGGCTGTTCCGTTAAAACTTCCCCATCCGCATCCAGCGTGTCTGTGGTCATTCCCAGCGCCAATTCAGCGCGGTATGCCTTGTCAGAGGCCGTCAGCAGCTCCGCCGCCTTGGTCGCCTTTCCAATACAAACCGGCAGCACGCCTGTCGCCGCAGGGTCGAGCGTGCCCGTATGCCCCACTTTTTTGATCCCCGTCAGCTTTCTGACCAGGTTCACCATGTCGTGGGAGGTTTTCCCATATGGCTTATCCACTACAATGACGCCGTCCATCCCATACCTCCCGTCCGTTTTTATAAACACGCATAGGGGAGATTGCTCTCCCCTCCCATGTCTTATTTTTGAATTTGCGCCGTAACAATTTCGTCCACTTTTGCAAGGGCGTCGTCAATTTTCGTCCGGTCCTTGCCGCCGCCCTGGGCCATATCCGGCTTTCCACCGCCTGTCCCGCCGGCAATTTTCGTAATTTCTTTGATGATATTCCCCGCATGTACGCCTTTTTCACAGGCGGCTTTGGTCGCCATGGACAGGAACATAATTTTCCCCTCTGTCTCGCTGGCCAATACCACAATGCCGCAGTCCAGATGATTGCGGACATTGTCCCCCATCATCCGTAAATCATTGACATTCAGGCCGTCAATCTGCGCGCAGACGATTTCCACACCGGCAACCGTTTTCTTCCCGGCCAGGATCCCTTCCGCTTTCCCGGTTGCCATCTTCGCCTGCACCGACTCCAGCTTTTTCTTCACATCCTTGAAATCGTTCAGCACCGCTTCCGCCTTGGTATGGATTTCGCCCACCGTTGTTTTGAGTACCTGCGCCGTGCGTGCAATAATCTGCTCCTTTTGGCTGATATAATCCAAAACGCCGTATCCCGTAACGGCTTCAATGCGCCTGGTACCGGCTGCAACGCCGCCCTCAGACAAAATCTTGAACAGCCCCGCCTCCGCGGTATTATGCAAATGGCATCCGCCGCAGAATTCAATGGAATAATCCCCCATTTTCACAACGCGGACGATCTCGCCGTACTTTTCGCCAAACTGCGCCGTTGCCCCCAGCTTCTTTGCCTCGTCAATCGGCAGCTCCTGGACTGTAACCGGCAGCGCATCCAAAATCGCATCGTTGACCTTCTGCTCCACCTGTTCCAGTTCTTCCTGCGTCATCGCCTCAAAATGGGAGAAGTCAAACCGCAAATGATCCGGCGTCACCAAAGACCCGGCCTGCGCCACATGGGCGCCCAGCACCTCTTTGAGCGCTTTGTGGAGCAAATGTGTCGCGGAGTGGTTCCGCGCCGTCGCCATTCGCCGCCGGCGGTCCACAGCCAGTTGCACTTGGTCGCCTACATGGATTTCTCCCTCGATCACTTTTACAAAATGCCCAATCACCTGGCCGCCGCCAAATTTCTGCGTATCAATGACTTCCGCTCTGCCCATATCGGTCACAATCGTCCCCCGGTCGCCCACCTGGCCGCCGCTCTCTCCATAAAATACCGTCTTATCGCAGACAAGCATCGCATCGTCGCCTTCGCCGGCAACCTCCGCAACATCGCCGTTTGCAGTCAGCGCCATGACAGTTGCTTCACATTCCAATTGATTGTATCCGATAAATTCAGATTGAATATCCGCATTGAAACCAACCGTATCAGCCCCTTCCCAGCTGGAACCGTCCTTGCGCCGCGCCCGGGCAGTATCCTTCTGCTTCTGCATCTCCGCCTGGAAGCCGTCCTCGTCAACTCCCAAACCCTGTTCATCCAATATCTCGATGGTCAAATCGATGGGGAACCCATAGGTATCATAGAGCTTAAACGCTTTCTCGCCGCTCAATTCCGTCTGGTTCTGTTCCCGCATCGCATTGATATAGTCGCTCAAAATCGTCAGGCCATTGTCTATGGTCGCATCAAACCGCTCTTCTTCAATTTTGATAATTTTTTTGATATAGTCGCGCTTTTCGTCCAATTCCGGATAAGCCTGTTTCGAAGCATCAATGACCGTATCCGCCACCTCATGCAAAAACGCCCCTTGGATATTTAAGAGCTTCCCATGCCGGGCCGCCCTTCTCAGCAGCCGGCGCAGCACATATCCGCGCCCTTCATTGGACGGGATCACGCCGTCCGCCACCATCATTACCGTCGAGCGGATATGGTCGGTAATCACGCGCAGGGAGATATCCGTTTTTTCATTTTGTTTATATTGCACGCCGGCAATCCGGCTGATATGCCCCATGATTTCCTGCATTGTGTCAATTTCAAACAGGTTGTCAACGCCCTGCATGACGACAGCAAGCCGTTCCAGCCCCATTCCCGTGTCAATGTTCGGATGCTCCAGACGGTTATAATTCCCATTTTCATCCTTGTCAAACTGTGTAAACACCAGGTTCCACACTTCCATAAACCGGTCGCAGTCGCATCCCAGCTTGCAGTCCGGCTTGCCGCAGCCAAAGGCCGGGCCGCGGTCCACATGGATTTCGGAGCAAGGCCCGCACGGCCCTGTCCCGTGCTCCCAGAAGTTGTCCTCTTTCCCCATCTTCACAACGCGTTCCGGCCGGACGCCGATCTCGTTCACCCAGATATCCCGCGCTTCATCGTCTTCTTCATATACGGTGATCCACAAATCCTCCACCGGGAAATGCAGCACCTCCGTGAAAAACTCCCATGCCCACGCAATCGCCTCATGCTTAAAATAATCGCCAAATGAAAAATTGCCCAGCATTTCAAAAAACGTGCCATGGCGGGCCGTTTTCCCCACGCGTTCAATGTCCGGTGTGCGTATGCATTTCTGACAGGTCGTCACGCGTTTACGGGGCGGCGTTTCCACGCCTGTAAACCATTTCTTCATCGGAGCCATGCCGGAATTGATCAACAGCAGGCTTGCGTCGTTCTGCGGCACCAACGGGAAACTCCCCAACCGCAGGCAGCCCTTGCTTTCAAAAAAGCTCAAAAACTTTTCACGGATTTCATTTAC
>DVND01000035.1 GCA_018714645.1 Candidatus Avimonoglobus intestinipullorum | reverse complement strand
ATCTATTGCTTGATGCAATTGAACGGGCAAAAGAAGCAGGCGTAAGCATTACATATAATTCATTTATGAGGAGGGTTCTATATGGCTACTAAAGCAACATTACAGGAATTTGAGTTTATAAACAACAATTGTGCTGACATAAAAGTGGACAGCAATGGGAAGACGTCTTTAAAATGCCCCCGATGCGGGAAACCGTTGCTTATGGATAGGAATGGTTCCTCTACCGAAATATATTGTACTGACCCGAATTGCATTAAAATAACATATCGGGGGATATAAAGAAACCAGCAAAAGGGATTGCATCTGCAGTCCCTTTTTTCATACGCCAAACAAGCGTTTTGCGAAAGCAGGGCGCTTTTTTTATACAAAAAAATTCGTCAGGTGATTAGACGTTAAACGGTCGGGGCACGTGGCGTTGCACGTAAAACACGTAGCCGGAAAGGAGTTTTTATGAACAGGGAATTTTTGAAAAGCATGGACGGCTTGACGGACGAAACCATTGACAAGATCATGGCGGAAAACGGAAGAGACATCCAGAAAGCACAAGGGCAGCTTGATGCGGTAAAGGCAGAATTGAAATCCGCAAAGGAAACCATCACCACCATCACCGGGGAATTGCAGACGCTGAAGGACAGCAATGCGGACGCAGAGCATTGGAAGGGGAAATTTGAGGAACTGCAAAAGGACGTTGCCGCAAAGGAACAGGCCGAAAAAGAGGAAAAAGCACGGCTTGAGCGCGAAGAAAACATTAAGGAAAGATATAACGCCGTATGCGTGGACAAAGACGGGAATCCGCTGGAATGGGCACATGATGCAATCAGGGCAGACTACTTAAAACGGTTTACCGATGCAATAGCGGATGAAGCAAATACCGGTAAATCAGACGGCGAGATTTTTCACGCGCTGACAAAAGACGATGGCGCTGCATTTAAGCGTGTACAGCCCGATGTGCACTTAAAAGGAGCAGGCCCAATCGGCGGCGCGGCGGACGAGCTGGCGGCGGCAAAGGCCGTGATGGGCATCAAATAACAACGGAAAAGGAGATTGAAAAACAATGGCAAATTCTATCACACTATTTAAAAAATACATCGACCTTTTAGATGAGGTGTACAAGCAGAACGCGAAAACCTCCATCTTGGACGGCGACAGCACGCTGGTACAGATGGGGGCGAATGCAAACGAGATCGTCATCCCGAAAATTTCAATGGACGGGCTGGCGGATTATTCCAGGAACAGCGGGTACGTGGACGGCGATGTGACGCTGACAAACGAAACCGTTTCCTTCAACTACGACAGGGGGCGGGCGTTTTCCGTGGACGCGATGGACAACGAGGAAACGGCGGGCGTGGCGTTCGGGAAGCTGGCGTCCGAATTTATCCGGACAAAGGTCGTCCCGGAAATGGACGCGTTCCGGTTTGCCACGTATGCGGGGACTTCCGGCATTTCAAAGGTGACCGCGGGGGCGACGCTTTCGACCGGGGCGGACGTGATTACCGCGCTCAGGACTGCAACTACGGAAATGGACGAGGACGAAGTGCCGCTGGAGGAACGGTACCTGTTTATCACGCCCACGCTCTATGGGACGGTGCAGGATTTGGACACGACAAAATCGCGGGAGGTGATGAACCGGTTCGCAAGCATCACGCTTGTGCCGCAGACGCGCTTTTACACCGCCATCGACCTTTACGACGGCGTGACGGATGCAAGCGACAGCTCCGGGGCCAACGAAAAGCCGGGCGGGTTCGTGAAAGCGGCTACCGGGAAGGACATCAATTTCATGGTCGTCCACAAGCCCGCTGTTTTGCAGTACACCAAGCACACGGTGAACAAGGTGATCACGCCCCAGGAAAACCAGTCCGCCGACGCGTACAAATTCCCATACCGCGTCTATGGGCTGGCGGATGTATACGAAAACAAGGTGGCCGGTATTTACCTGCACCACAAGGCGTAAGGGGGCGGTTTTATGGCAAAAACCATAGGGCTTACCTTTGGCGGGAAGCCAAAACCGGAACCCAAAAAGCCGGAAAAGCCAAAGGCTGAAAAATGACGGGAGGCGGGGCGGAATGGTTCTTGAATATGTGGAATACACAGAGATGGGCGGCACACTCCCGCGTCCCGCCTTTTTTATGTACGAACGGAAGGCCGAATACCTCATCCGGGCGCAGGCGGCAGGACAGACGGGCAGGAGGCTCGACGCACTTGCGGAAATCCCGCAGGCGGTGAAGGATTGCGTGTTCGACCTGGTGGATGTGCTTTCCGGGAACGGGGCGGACGGACGGCAGATTTCCAGCGAAAGCCAGACGCAGGGCGGCGTGAGCGAAAGCTATTCGTATGTTACAAAGACGGACGCGGAGGTGGCGGCGCGCTGCGAGGCACTCATTGCGGACTATTTCTATGGCGGCGGTATCGGCGGCCTGTTGTACAGGGGGGCGGGCACATGCGGATGAGCGACCTGAACGGCGAGACCTTTACCCTCATCATCCAGATCCCGGCGTCACAAACGTCCGCATCCAAAAAGGCGTGGCGGAAAACCACGCTGATGCATTGCGGGAAAATAGACGGGCTGTATGACAGATCCGCCGGGACGATGGCGTTCCGGGCGAACACCTGGACGGCGTACATCCGCGACTGGGAACGGTACAGGCCGCCGCTCTGGACGGGCGATGGGTATTATGCGCTGCCGGAGGCGGAACAGGGATTGTATTTTACGGCCAATGTGGGCGACCTGCTGATTTTCGCCGACGTTCCCGACCCGGCCCCGGCGACGCTTTCGGAATTTTCCGCCCTATGCGACAAATATCGGGGCAGCGGCGGCACCATTACCGGCGTTGAAGCGCACATCCGGTACAGGCCGGACGGGACGCCGTGGGCGACAAACCATATTGCATTGATAAAGGGGTGACCGGACATGAACGATTTTGAACGGATTTACGACTGGCTGAAAACCTGCCCGGAGCTGTACGATTTATGGGTCGTCTCCTCCCTGTTGGAGGACAGGCGGACGGTGCTCGTACCCAACAGCGCCGCTTCCATGTACAATGTGGATGCGGAGCAGTATGTGGACGGGCGGGTGCGGTACGATTTCATTCCGGCCATGCCCTATTATTTCGATGTGGACGTCATCTGCTACCGGGCGTTTTACGCGGATGAGGCCGCGTATAACATGGACAAGCAGGAGGGGGTGCAGGCTGTTTGCGACTGGCTCATAGAGCGGCAAAACAACGGCGATGCGCCGGTGTTTGACACATGCGCATGTTATCAGGTGGAATGCTTGACGCCGCGCCCGTTCATCCGGAATGAATACCAGCAGGACGGGAACCCAAACGCATTTTTGGTGGATTACGCCGTGACGGTCCGGTTCTACACGGACAACCCGGCCAAAAGGAGGACGGTGGTACGGTGAAGGTGACCGTTGAAAGCAAGATTGATTTTACGCCGGCCATGCGCAAGATCGAAAGCGACGAATTTTGGAAAGACGCGGCACATGAATGGCATCGGCTTTATATGGATTATGTCCCGCGGGACACGAAGCATCTGCGGGATCACGTACATATACGGCCAAAAGAAATTGAGCATTACGAAGACTACGCCGCGTACATCTATTTCGGCGTGAAAATGATCGACCCGGCAACCGGCGCGGGCGGAAAAACGGGCGACGGCGGGATTACATGGACTTCCAGAAAGGGCGTCAGGAAAGTGCCCACGAACATCCCGTTAAAAATGAAAACACCGGGCACAACAAGGCTTTGGGACAAAAAGGCGATACAGGATAAAAAGGATAGGATATTGATCCGTTCCATGCAGGGCTGGATCGACAGGAATTTATAAGGAGGAATGTTACAATGGCATTGGTATTAAGAGCAGACAGAAAGATGTTTTACGGGGTTCCGGGGAAATCCGGCGGGACGGTGACTTACACGCGGATGAAGGGGTTTACGGCGCTTTCCGAGAGCAAAAACCCCACCGAATACAGCAGGAAATATGTAGATGAAACGTTCGAGACCGTGGACGTTACGGGGATGTCCTCCAGCTACGATTTTACATTTGACATGATGACGCCGAACGCCGTGCTGGACGACATTGCGGCGATCATTGACGGCGAGAAGCTGGGGGAGGACGCCGTCCGGGAATTTGTGTGCGTGGATTTCCACAGGCCTGCTGAAGAAGGGGCGGGCTACCACGCGGTCAAGCGGACGTATTCCATCATCGGCGACACCGTGGGGGACGGGACGGACGCGCTGACCTACAGCGGGACGCTGCGGGTGCAGTCCACGATTACAGAAGGCGTGGCGACAATCGCCACCCCGGCCAGCGGCGGGACAAGCGAGAACGTTGAAACGATCACCTTCTCAGACGGAAGCGAAGCATAATTAAGAAAAAGGAGTGGTATTGATGGCTGTAAAAATCACGGTTGAGGAACGCGAAAAGGCAATTGAACTGCCGGACGGGACAATCCTGGATTTGCCCGAACGGACGGCGGAGCTCTATGAGAAAATCGTCTCCATTGACAAGGGCAGGCAGACGATGGCGGAATATGAGTACTGCAAAAAGGTCTTAGAGGCGCTTTACGGGAAAGACGGGTTTAAGAAGATTGCCCCGAAGGAGAAGCAGACCAACCTGGACTATCTGGAACGGGTGCAGCTGGTTTCGCTGGAGCTGTTTTTGCAGGAGAAAAACGACACGGAACAGGAACAGCTTGCAAAGCAGGCGGAACGGTTAGAGCCGTTTGCAGAGCGGCTGTCGGCACTCCGGCCGTTCATGGAACTGCAAAAGTGACATGAATTTGTTGACAGACAAGCCCCCTGACTTCATATGGGTTGGGGGGCAGAAGCTGAAAATCAAGACGGAGTTCTCCCTGTGGGTCAAATTCCTGATTGCCGCAAAAAACAATAACACAGAAGCGCTGACAGAGATCCTTCTGTTGAATTTCCCGGAGCTTCCGGCCGGAATTTGTGCAAACGACCTCATCGCGCCGCTGTCGGACTGGCTGTGGCAATGCGAGAAACATACGTCCGGCACGAAAGAGGCCGGCGCCGGAAGCGCGTTTGATTTTGAAGAGGACGGCAACGTGATTTACTGCGAGCTGTGGGAGCATTACCCCAACCTGATGCAGCGCGGCATTTCGTTCCCGGAGGGGATGGAACTGGTCAAGCTGCTGATCGCAAACGACAAGACCGCCCTGCACCACCGCGCATTTGCCCGGGTCGGCGACTTTTCCAAAATGGACAGGGAGCAGAAAAAATACTGGCAGAAGGAACGCGCAAAATATGCGCTGAAAATGAGCCAGAATTCGATTGATGATGTTTTTTCGCGTGGGTTTTAACAGGGCGATAAAATAGATTGCAGCGCCTTTTTGGGCGCTATTTTTATGCCAAAAAGAAGGTGATAAGATGGCAGACGGCGGCAAAGTGATTATAAAAATTGACGGCGACAGCTCCGGCTTTGAGAAATCCGCAGGTAAATTGAAGAAACTCGGCGGGGCTGCATTGAAAGGCATTGCCGTGGGTGCGGCTGCTGCGGCGACTGCTGTTGCCGGGATCGGGACTGCCGCAATCAAGTCTTATGCGGACTATGAGCAGTTAATCGGCGGTGTGGAGACGCTTTTTAAAGAAAGCGCGGATTTGATGGTACAGAATGCGCAAAACGCATTTAAAACTGCCGGCATGTCCGCCAATACATATATGGAGACCGTGACCTCATTTTCCGCGAGCTTGATAAAAAGCGTCGGCGGGGATACGGAAAAAGCGGCGCAGATGGCCGACATGGCAATACAGGACATGGCCGACAACGCGAACAAGATGGGGACATCCCTTGATGTAGTCCGGGAGACATATCAGAGCCTTGCGCGCGGGAATTATGAAATGCTGGATAACTTAAAGCTGGGCTACGGCGGGACAAAGGCGCAGCTTGAGCTGCTGCTGTCCGACGCGGAAAAATATATGGCGGCACAGGGAAAAATTCGGGAGTACAGCGTAGACAGCTATGCCGACATTGTGGAGGCGATTCACGTCGTCCAGGAACAGATGGGAATCACAGGGACAACGCAGCTGGAGGCCGCAACGACCATTCAGGGATCGCTGAACATGGTAAAAGGGGCCTGGGAAAATCTTTTGACAGGCCTTGCAGACCCCAATCAAAACCTGGAAACACTTTTAAATGATTTATTCGGCTCCATTACGACATTTTTGGGAAACGTCACACCGAGGATCAGCACGGTGCTTTCTTCCCTTCCCGGTGCAATACGCACCGCGCTGCCTGAAATTGGGGGGATCATATCCGGGTTCGCGCAGCAAATCGGGCAGGAGCTTCCGGGGCTGGTTACAGAAGCAATCAACTCTGCGGGTGATTTTATATATACGCTCCCGCAGAAGCTGGAAGAATCCCTCCCAGGCATACTTGATTGGATCGTTGGGTTTGCGGATGACATCATATCGGCTCTTCCCGGATTTATTGAAAAGGTTGGAAAGGCATTGCCGGAAATAATCCCACAGTTAATAACATTTGTTGTGGAAGGCGTTACAGGGCTTTTAAATTCCCTGGGGGAAAACCTGCCCGACATGCTGACAGGGATTATAGAGGCGATCCCGGATATACTCATTTCAATTACGGATGCGCTGATAGAAAACATACCCGTCCTTTTGGAAGGCCTGAATAGCTTTATCAAGGCGCTTGTGGAAGCGCTTCCCGATATCCTGATTGCATTAAAAGATGCGTTTGTAGCGCTTTTTTTGGAAAGCTGGGAGCGAATCAAGGAAGTCTTTGCAGGCGTTGACGAGTATTTCGGGAC
>DVND01000034.1 GCA_018714645.1 Candidatus Avimonoglobus intestinipullorum | reverse complement strand
GACAAAATCAATGATCGGTTTCAGCAGACGGTCGCCTTCTTTGCTGATTCCGCCGCCGATGACAAATTTTTCCGGCTGAAAAATGTTAATCATGCTCATCACGCCCGCTGCAACATAGGAAACATAGGTATCCACAACCTCCTGCGCCGCCTTGTCGCCCTGTTTTGCCGCGTCAAAGGCCGTCCGCCCGTTCACCTTGCCTTGCTGCGCCACAATGCTGTGTATCAGGCTGTCAGGGTTTTTCTCCATCGCCGCTTTTGTCTGACGGATCAGCGCTGTCACCGAAGCATAGGCCTCCCAGCACCCAGCGTTGCCGCAGGTACAGGGTTCGCCGTCAAAGACCAGCGTAAAATGGCCCAGTTCGCCGCCGGCGCCGTTGAAGCCGCTGTAAATTTCCTTATTAATAATGATTCCGCCGCCAACGCCCGTGCCCAATGTGATAAAAATAAAATGATCCACGCCTTCTCCGTTTATCATATATTCCCCAAACGCCGCGGCATTGGCGTCGTTTTCCACTTGCACCGGCAGGTCAAAATACTTTTGCAGTTCTGCCGCCAAAGGCGTATGATCCATTTTCAAATTGTTCGCATAGGACACGATTCCGTTCTTCCTGTCGATAGAGCCGGGACATCCAATGCCAATGGCCTTAATATCCTGCATGGTGCAGCCCGCTTCTTTTGCCACGCGCTCGCAAAGCATCGCCATATCTTTCACAATTTCCGGATACTCCCGTTCCGCCAAAGTGGGAACCGAGTCCTGTGCGAGGATTTCCCCCGCGTCTGTCACAACGCCGACTGCAATATTGGTTCCGCCCAAATCAATTCCTATGTACATACCGATTCCTCCAAATAAAATACTGGTTTAATTATAGTAAAATTCCCCGTCAATGTCAACCATATATCAAAAATATATTTTATGTAAAAACCGCCTAAAGGGGGAACGGCGGTTTTTGAGGATATATACGATTGTATGTTGTTTTCGATCACAGCAACAGTATACCCAAATCATAATTTTTTATGCAAAAACGGCATATAAATAAAAAAAGATGTGAACCACATCTTTTTTTATTACATATCAAACCAATTCCAAAATCGCCATGGGCGCAGCATCACCGCGGCGCGGGCCTGTTTGGATAATTCTCGTATATCCGCCGTTTCTCTCCACGTACTTCGGCGCGATTTCGTCAAACAGCTTTTTTACGACGTCTTCACTTGTTATAAATGCCAAAGCCTGCCGGCGGGTATGCAGCGTATTCGCTTTTCCAAGCGTAATCATCTTCTCGGCCAAGCTTCTTGTTTCTTTTGCCCTTGTCAGTGTTGTTTCAATTCTGCCTTTCTCCAGCAGGCTGGTCACCTGGTTTCTCAGGAGCGCCATCCTCTGGTCTGTTGGCAGGTTCAGCTTTCTTGTTCCTGGCATGAACAATACCTCCTTTCGTTTGGGAAACCTCTATTCTTCTTCCTTCTTCAGGAATAGGCCTAATCCGTTCAATTTGTTTATAACTTCTTCAAGCGACTTTCTGCCGAGATTGCGCACCTTCATCATATCCTCCTCGGATTTGTTGATCAAATCCTCGACGGTATTGATGCCTGCACGCTTCAAGCAGTTGTAGGAACGGACGGATAAATCCAGTTCCTCGATGGTCATTTCCAGGACTTTTTCCTTCTTGCTTTCTTCCTTTTCAATAATGATTTCTGTGTTCTTCGCATCCTCCGAGAGGTCTACGAACAACCGCAGCAAATCGTTCATGATTTTTGCAGCAAGGCTGACAGCCTCATCGGGGCTGATCGTCCCATTTGTCCACAGCTCCACCGTTAAGGTTTCACGGTCGGTATACTGCCCCACCCTGGTGTTTTCCACTGTATAATTGACTTTTTTAATAGGGGTAAAAATCGAATCCACAGGGATTACGCCCACCGGCGGCTGTAAATTCTGCTTGTTCTTTTCTGCAGAAATATATCCGCGGCCTTTGGCAAGCGTAATTTCCATATACAGCCGCGCATCCTCGTTCAACGTCGCGATATGCAGGTCCGGATTAAAAATCTCCACGTCCGCATCGGTTTTGATATCAGCCGCAGTGATTTCGCATGCGCCCTTCGCTTCTATATAAACTGTCTTTGGAAGGTCCGTGTAAAGCTTCAAAGCCAGTTTCTTGATATTTAAAATCAACTCGGTGACATCCTCCGTCACACCGGGCACTGTTGAAAATTCATGCTGTACGCCTTCAATTTTAACCGACGTTGCAGCGGCGCCCGGCAGGGATGAGAGCAAAATCCGGCGCAATGAATTGCCTATGGTCGTTCCATAGCCGCGCTCCAGCGGCCCCACGACAAATTTCCCGTAGGTGCCGGTCATTTGGGTACATTCTATGTTTGGTTTTTCCATTTCTATCATTTTATAGTAACCCTCCTTCACATATTTTCCTATCCACTTACCGAGGGTAATAACATTTATTACTTCGAATACAATTCGACGATTAAATGTTCTTCGACTTCATAGTCGATGTCATCGCGTGCCGGCAGGGCAACGACCTTGCCGGTCAGTGTATTCTTGTCCATATCCAACCATTTCGGTACCACTCTGGACGCATTCGTTTCAACAATGTCCTTCATTCTGGAAGAGCTTCTGCTCTTTTCTTTCAATGTGACAACATCCCCCTGCTTAATCAGGTAAGACGGGATATTGACCTTTTTGCCGTTTACAAGAATGTGGCCATGGTTTACAATCTGGCGTGCTTCGCGCCGCGTATTGGCCAGCCCGAGGCGGAATACCACGTTGTCCAGTCTGGATTCCAGGATCTGAAGCAGCATCTCACCGGTGATTCCGTTCCTCTTGGTAGCCATTACATAGTATTTTCTAAACTGTTTTTCCAGAACGCCATATATAAACTTCACTTTTTGCTTTTCATTCAGCTGTAAGCCGTATTCGGATTGTTTCTTCCGAGACTGCTTCGGGTTTCTTTTGGAATGCTTGTTGATCCCCATGACTCCCGGCTCAATGCCCAGCGTTTTACATCTTTTTAAGACGGGCTGCATATTTTTAGCCATGCTTTATAACCTCCTTCAACAATAATCGTCCAAATCACACGCGCCTTCTCTTCGGCGGTCTGCATCCGTTATGCGGGATCGGCGTAACATCTTTGATCATGTTCACTTCCAGCCCGGCTGCCTGCAATGCCCTGATTGCAGCTTCACGGCCGGCGCCCGGCCCCTTTACATAGACTTCAACAGTTTTCAGGCCATGCTCCATGGCAGCCTTTGCTGCGGTTTCAGCCGCAGTCTGCGCGGCAAACGGAGTGCTCTTTTTCGAGCCCCTGAAGCCTAAACCGCCGGCGCTTGCCCAGGACAGCGCATTTCCCGCTGTGTCTGTAATGGTAACGATTGTGTTGTTGAATGTGGAACGGATATGAGCCGCGCCTTTTTCAATATTTTTTCTGTCACGACGTCTTGTGCGTGTCGCTTTTTTCGCCACTTTAGCCATTTAGTTCAGTCCCTCCTTTATTACTTTTTCTTGTTTGCCATCGTCTTTGCAGGACCTTTTCTGGTTCTTGCATTGTTCTTCGTATTCTGCCCGCGGACAGGCAGGCCCTTTCTATGTCGGATCCCTCTGTAGCATCCGATTTCCATCAGCCTTTTGATATCCAATGCGATCTGCCGTCTCAAATCCCCTTCAACCGTGTAATGGTTATCAATGGATTCTCTCAGCTTCGTAACCTCTTCTTCGGTTAAATCTTTCACTCTTGTGTCAGGATTGATCCCATTCTGCGCTAAAATCTTCTGAGAACTTTTCAGACCGATTCCGTAGATATATGTCAGACCCACTTCCACTCTTTTTTCTCTCGGTAAATCGACACCCGCGATTCTTGCCATTGTTACACCTCCATGTTTCAAATTCAAATATGATGCTATACAAACTGTTCAAGTTCCGTTTCTCACAAAACGGCAGCCGCGCCCGAACAAGTTATAAACAAATCTTTTTCCCTGCTTTAACCCTGCTTCTGCTTATGCTTCGGATTTTCGCAGATCACCATGATTTTGCCTTTTCTCTTGATGATTTTACATTTTTCGCAAATTGGTTTCACCGATGGACGTACTTTCATTCCAACTACCTCCTTATTTCGACCTCCAAGTGATTCTGCCCCGTGTCAGGTCGTATGGCGACATCTCAATCGTCACCCTATCACCCGGAAGAATCTTAATGAAGTTCATTCTCAATTTACCTGAAATGTGGGCCAGAATCTGATGTCCGTTTTCCAGCTCCACCTTAAACATCGCGTTCGGTAATGTTTCAACAACAGTACCCTCTAATTCCAAAACGTCATCCTTTGCCAAAGAAACAACCTCCCTCAACTGCATTACTTGGTTTATATGGGGCCAATGCCTTACGCACCTGCGCATTTGTCGGCCTCCCGTCAGCATCTGTCTCAAGCTCTAACACGTTGTTGGTTTTTTGTAAATGCTTCAATTTTTTCCGCTTTGGTTTTTCAACGCGCCGCAGCCTTCCATCGGCAATCGCCGCATAGCCGCCGTCTACACGCAGCACAAGGAATGCGCCGCCTTTGTCTCTGCCCGCTTTTGAAAAAACAACGCTGCCCTTACAAATTTCCATTTCCATCCCTCACAGCGTCAATATTTCGCATTCTGTGGGTTTTATCAGGACGGTGTTTTCATAGTGCGCCGACAGGCTCCCGTCCTCGGTCACAACCGTCCAGTCATTGTCCAGCACCCCAACCTCATAGGAACCCGCATTGACCATCGGCTCAATGGCCAAGGTCATGCCGGTAGCCAGCTTCACGCCGTGCCCCCTGCGTCCAAAATTCGGGACGCTGGGATCCTCATGCAGATGCTTCCCAATCCCGTGCCCGACCAAATCGCGGACTACGGAATACCCATGGGATTCCACATATTCCTGGATGGTTGCTGAAACGTCGCCCAGCTTTGCGCCATGCACCGCGTATTTGATTCCTTCAAAAAAGCTCTGTCTGGTCACGTCAATCAGGCGCTGGGCTTCCGCAGAAATCTTCCCGACGGGGAACGTCCTTGCCGCGTCGCCATTATAGCCCTGTATACACGCGCCCATATCAATGCTGATGATATCGCCTTCCCGCAGAATCCGATGCTTATCCGGAATCCCGTGTACCACCTCATCGTTCACAGAAGCGCAAATGCTCGCCGGGAACCCATTATAATGCAGGAAATTGGGGGTTGCGCCCCTGGAAGTAATATAATCATATGCGATTTTGTCCAGCTGGTGGGTAGAAACTCCGGGTTTGACATGCTTTTCAATTGCTTTCAGCGCATCCCCGGTAATTTTGCACGCCAGCCGCATCTTTTCTATTTCAGATTTTGACTTGATCGATATCATACATGAATACTCCCAAAGCGTTCCGCTTATTCCAGGCCCAGAGCTTTTGCGACTTCCCTTGTGGTATCCGCAAGCTCTTCCCTGCCGTGGGCAACAACCACTTTCCCTTGTTTTTGGTAAAATTCTTTAATTGGCTCCGTCTGCTCGTGATATACCTGAATCCGGTTTTTCACCGTTTCTTCGTTGTCATCGGCACGCTGGATCAACGGCCCGCCGCATACCTGGCACTTGTCACCGTTTGCTGACGGCTTATAAACCACGTGATAGGGCGTCCCGCAGTCCTTGCATTCGCGCCGGCCGGACAGCCGTTCAATGATGGTTTCATCAGACACCTCCAATGAAAGCACCTTGTCAATCCGCACGCCCGCCTGTTCCAGCGCCTCCGCCTGGGCAGTCGTCCGGGGGAATCCATCCAGGATGAAACCCTTTTTGCAGTCGTCCTTACTCAGGCGTTCCTTTACAATTCCAACAACAACGTCATCAGGAACAAGCTTGCCGGCGTTGATATACTCCTGCGCCATTGTCCCCAGTTCGGTTCCTTCTCTGATGGCAGTCCGAAGCATTACCCCCGTGGAAATCGTCTCGATGCCCAAACGCTTCGATAAGATTTCTGCTTGTGTGCCTTTTCCCGCGCCGGGAGGTCCCAATAAAATCAAATTCATTCTGAATTGCCACCTTTCTCATTCCTTACTCAAGGAAGCCCTTATAATGCCGCATGGTCATCTGTGATTCAATCTGCCGGACAGTTTCAAGCGCAACGCCTTCCATAATCAGGAGGGACGTACCGCCGATCTGCAGGCTGTTGATTCCGAAAATTGCGCCGATGATAATCGGCAGTACCGCAATGATCCCGAGGAATATTGCGCCTGCAAGGTTCAGCCTGTTCGCAACCTTCGAAATAAAATCGCTTGTGGGTTTGCCCGGCCTGTAACCGGGGATATATCCGCCGCTCTTCTTCATATTGTTCGCCATTTCAATCGGGTTGAACTGGATCGCAGTATAGAAGTACGTGAAGAATAATATCAATATAAAATACAATACTCCATAAACTACAGAGGTCCACCACGGCCCCAAACCTGCGCTCAGGCAGCTTAAAATCAAATGCCCGATGCCGGAAGTCGGCAGTTCGCCGCCGGAAACCAGCCGTACGATGGTTGCCGGGAATGCCATGATGCTGGATGCAAAGATGATCGGCATAACGCCGCCCATAACAACCTTGATGGGGATGTTTGTGCTCTGTCCGCCGTACATTTTCCGGCCAACCACACGCTTTGCATACTGCACCGGGATCCTGCGCTCCGCTGTGTTAAACAGCACGACAAATGTAATCGCCGCAATCGCAATAATCAGGATGCCCAGGGAAATCGCAGCGCCTTTAAAGGTGATGCTCGGCGTCAGGAACTGCTGGTAAATGGTATAAATCCCGGAGGGGATTCTTGATACGATACCGGCAAAAATGATCATGGAAACGCCGTTCCCAAGCCCTTTTTCCGTAATCAATTCGCCCAGCCATACAATGAATGCGGTACCTGCGGTAAACGTCAAGGTAATCACAAAAAATGTCAGGGCAGATTCATTCGCAATCACTGTCGTATTGCTTTGCACGCCCATGTTGTGCAGGGTTACATATAAGCCCGCGCCTTGGACAAACGCCAATGCAATACCAACGTACCTTGTAATTTTGTTAATCTTCTTCCGGCCTTCCACGCCTTCCTTCGCAAGGCGCTCCAGAGCGGGAATCGCAACGGTCAGCAGCTGGATGATAATGGAGGCGTTGATATAGGGGGAAACACCCATCGCCATAACGGTGGCGTTGCTGAACGCACCGCCGGTGAATATATCAAACAGTGAGAACAGGTCTGTACCGCCTGCCCCTAAAAACTGCTGCATCGCTTCCGGGCTGAGAAACGGCACCGGAATATGCGCGCCGAACCGGAATACAATCAACATCATAATCGTAAAGAATATTCTGCGTCTTAAGTCAGGGATTTTAAATGCGTTCTTAATCGTTTCAAACAATTAAATCACCTCTGCCTTCCCGCCTGCCTTTTCAATTTTTTCAGCGGCAGAC
>DVND01000033.1 GCA_018714645.1 Candidatus Avimonoglobus intestinipullorum | reverse complement strand
TATTGCCGATTGTGCCATTAGACGGCGGGGTGGTCGTCAAAAAAATTGTGATGCACCGCATCGGATACAGGGCGGCGGAACGGGTAATGAACGGTATATCGGCAGTTTTTATCGCCCTGTTTGCGGGATTGGGCGTCTACATGGCGGTGCGCAGCAGCTTTCATTTTTCGGTGTGTTTTTTTGTGTTGTTTTTGCTGGGGAATATTTTTGTATCCAGGGAGAAATATAATATTGATTTTGTCCGGGAGCTGATGTTTTATAAGGAAAAAGGGCGGAGCTTTCAAAACAGGACGGTAAAAACGGTATTGCTGCAAAAGGGTGCGGAGCCAAAGGAACTGGCAAAACGGTTCACATTGGGCAATTATTACATTGTGTTTGTGGTTGATGCGGCGGGACAGATTGACGATATTCTGACGGAAACGCAGATGCTGGAGGACATTTTAGCAAAATGAACCATGAAATTTGTCAAATCCTTGTCAAAAATATGGTAGACAAAAGCCATATTTTGCGGTATAATGGTACTACCTATGAATAAAGGAGAAGTGTGGCCATGAAAAGGGATTTGCTCGGCATCAAACAGACCTCGGCGGAGGATTTACTGGCAATATTGTCCCATGCAAAGGAAATGAAGCAGATTGTGCTGTCGCAACGGAAGCGGATTCCGAATTTATCCGGCAGGACGGTGGTGACGCTGTTTTATGAAAACAGTACGCGTACGCGGCTGTCGTTTGAATTGGCCTCCAAATATATGGGCGCCAACGCGGCGAATATCACGGCCAGCGGCTCCAGCGTCGCCAAAGGCGAATCGCTGACCGACACCGCTGAAACCATCGACCGGATGGGTACGGATATTCTGATTATGCGCCATTCCATGAGCGGTGCGCCGAATTTGATTGCGCCGCTGGTGAAAGCGTCTGTCGTAAACGCCGGGGACGGGATGAACGAGCATCCGACCCAGGCGCTGCTTGACGCATTTACAATCCTTGAAAAAAAGGGAAAAATTGAAGGCTTAAAGGTTGCAATTATTGGAGACATCTATCATTCCCGCGTGGCGCGGAGCAATATCTACCTGCTGACGCGGCTGGGGGCGGAGGTGTCAGTCGGCGGCCCGGCGACGCTGCTGCCTGTAGGGCTGGAACAGTTGGGCGTAAAGGTCTTCAAAAGCGTCCATGAAGCGCTGGTTGACGCGGATGTGGTAATGTGCCTGCGGATCCAGCTGGAACGCCAGAAAAGCGGCCTGTTCCCCAGCGTGCGGGAATACAACCGCTTCTTCGGGCTGGATGAGGGCCGCCTGCGCTTTGCAAAGCCGGATGCGATTGTCATGCATCCCGGCCCGGTAAACCGCGGCGTGGAGATGTCCACGGCGGTGATTGACGGGGCGGCGAGCGTCATTGACGAACAGGTCACCAATGGCGTGGCGGTGCGCATGTCGGTGATGGACTGGCTGATAGGAGGATTGGAAAAATGAAAATATTGATCAAAGGCGGGCGTGTGATTGACCCGAAGAGCAATTTTGACGATGTTGTCGATATTTATATAGAAAACGGCGTGATCGCTGACATGGAACGGGACCTGGAGCTGGAAGGGCTGGGCATTGAGGAAATCGACGCCGGCGGTATGATTGTGGCGCCGGGCCTGGTGGATATGCACTGCCATCTGCGTGATCCGGGCCAGGAATATAAGGAGGATATCGAATCGGGTACGAAAAGCGCGGCCATGGGCGGTTTTACGTCTGTGGCGTGCATGCCGAATACCTCGCCGGTGATCGACAATGCGCAGATTATCGAATATATTAAATCCAAGGCGGCGCAGGTGGGCGCGGTGAACGTGTACCCCATCGGCGCAATATCCAAGGGGCTGAAGGGCGAAGAACTGGCGGAAATCGGCGAGATGAAATTTGCAGGCGCCGTGGGCATTTCCGATGACGGCCGGCCGGTCACAAGCTCCGGCCTGATGCGCCGGGCGATGGAATATGCGGAGATGTTTGACATCGCCGTGATTTCCCATTGTGAGGATATGGGGCTGGTGAACGACGGCTCCATGAATGAGGGCTTTATGTCCACCTATCTCGGCCTGAAGGGCATCAACCGCGCGGCGGAGGAGGTCATGGTGGCGCGGGATATCATCATTGCGGAATCCACCAATACTGCGGTGCATATCGCCCATGTGAGCACAAGGGGCTCTGTGGAGCTGGTGCGTCAGGCAAAAAAGCGGGGCGTGCGGGTGACGTGCGAAACGTGTCCCCATTATTTCACGCTGACGGAAAAAGCCTGTGACGGGTTCAACACCAATGCAAAAATGAACCCCCCCCTGCGGACGGAGGATGATGTGGAGGCGATTAAGGAAGGCCTTGCGGACGGCACCATTGATGCGATTGCCACCGACCATGCGCCTCACCATATCGATGAAAAGAACTGTGAATTTGCAAGAGCCATGAACGGGATTGTCGGGTTTGAAACGGCGCTGGGGCTGGCCATCACGTATCTTGTGAGGCCGGGTATTTTGACGATGCAGGAGCTTTTACGGAAGATGTCGGTCAATCCGGCGGATATACTGGGCTTAAACAAGGGGAATTTAGGCGTTGGACGATGTGCAGACATTGTGATTTTCAACCCTGAAGAACGTTATACAGTCCATACGGCGGAGTTGCATTCCAAGAGCAAAAATTCCCCCTATGACGGCTGGGAGCTTTACGGAAAAC
>DVND01000032.1 GCA_018714645.1 Candidatus Avimonoglobus intestinipullorum | reverse complement strand
TCATATAGTGCTATTATATTATGAAGCCCGGTATTTGTAAATAGGGAAACGGGAAATTCGTACATTCTTCCAAAAATAAAAAGGGCGCGCCGCGCCCTTTTCCATTACAGCATTTGTTTGACCCGTTCCACCGCTTCCTGGGTGGCCTCGCGGGTGCTGAACGCCGTCAGGCGGATATAGCCTTCGCCGCTGGGGCCAAAGCCCGCCCCCGGCGTCGTAACAACGCCCGCCCGCTGCAAAAGCTCCTCAAAAAATTCCCAGGAGCCTTTCCCGTCCGGCGTTTTTGCCCAGATATACGGCGCATTTACGCCCCCATAGACCGTGAGCCCCGCCTCCTGCAGGCCCTGCCGGATGATTTTCGCATTTTCCAAATAATAGGAAATCGTCTCCCGCGTCTGCTTCTTTCCCTCCTCGGAATACACCGCGGCGGCGGCCCTCTGGATCACATACGGCACGCCGTTGAACTTCGTGCACTGCCGCCGGTTCCACAGCGCGTTCAAAGCCGTCCCCTCCACCGTCACGCTTTTGGGGATCACCGTATACGCGCACCGCGTCCCGGTGAAGCCGGCGGTTTTGGAGAAACTGCGGAATTCAATGGCGCAGTCCTTTGCGCCCTCAATTTCAAAAATGCTGTGGGGGATATCCGGGTCGGTGATAAACGCTTCATAGGCGGAATCAAACAGGATAACCGCCCCCTGCTCCTTTGCATACCGCACCCAGGATGCCAGCTGCTCCCTGGTGGCGGTCATGCCCGTGGGGTTGTTGGGGAAGCACAGATAGATCATGTCCACCTTCTGCTTTGGGATCTGCGGCAGGAAGCCGTTTTCCTCCACGCATTCCATATACACCAATTTCGTCCATTTGCCGTCCGCAAACTCCCCCGCCCTGCCGCTCATGGCGTTGGAATCCACATAGACCGGATATACCGGGTCGCATACCGCAACCACGTTGTCCACGGAGAAAATATCGGTGATATTCCCGCAGTCCGACTTCGCCCCGTCCGACACAAAAATCTCATCCGCGTCAATCTCCACGCCGCGCGCCTTGTAGTCATTGTCCGCAATCAATTGGCGCAGGAATTCGTATCCCTGCTCCGGGCCGTAGCCGTGAAACCCCTCCGGCGTGCCCATCTCATCCACAGCCCGGTGCATCTGCTCAATCACCGCGGGAACCAGCGGGCGCGTCACGTCCCCGATCCCCATTTTAATGATTTTCTGCTCCGGGTGCGCGGCGGTATGCGCCGCCACCTTTTGCGCAATCGTGGAAAACAAATAATTCCCCGGAAGCTTTAAAAAATTGTCGTTAATTTTCGCCATGTGCTCCATTCCTTCCTGTTATAAATCTATTTCACCCTCAAATACAAAGGCGCACGGCCCTGTCATATAAACGCAGTTGTCTGCCTTGTTCCATTCAATGTGCAGCGTGCCGCCCAGCAGGGCCACATCCGCCTCTTCTCCCACCAGCCCGGCCAGATGCGCCGCCACCATAGACGCGCAGGCGCCCGTGCCGCAGGCCAGCGTCTCGCCGGCGCCGCGCTCCCACACCCGCATTTTGATGGTGTTCCTGTCCACCGGCTCCACAAATTCCGTGTTGATCCGCTTGGGGAACAATGGATGGTTCTCAAATTTCGGCCCCAGCACCGGCAGCGGCAAGTCCGCGATATGTTCCATAAACGTGACCGCATGCGGATTGCCCATGGATACGCCCGTCACCTTATATTCCTTTCCATCCACCATGACCGGCTGCTGCAAAAACTGCTCCAGCCCGGATTGAATGGGGATTTTCTCAGGATGCAGCTCCGGGCTTCCCATATTCACCCGCACCGCTTCCACCGCGCCGCCCGCCACGCGCAATTCCAGCGTTTTGATCCCCGCCAGCGTTTCAATTGTAATGGTCTCCTTCTTTGTCAGCCCTTTGTCAAATACATACTTTCCCACACACCGGATGGCGTTGCCGCACATTTCTGCCTGGCTGCCGTCGGCGTTGAACATGTCCATCCGGAAATCTGCCTGCTCCGACGGGCAAATCAGCACAAGGCCATCCGAACCAATCCCGAAATGCCTGTCGCTGATTTTGGCAGATACCGCATTGGGGTTCTCCAACTGCCGTTCCAAACAATTCACATAAACATAGTCGTTGCCGAGCCCCTGCATCTTCGTAAACCGCATCCTCATCCATCCTTTCGTAATCTTTCTTTTATTTTACTATGTTCCCCCCATAATTTCAATAAAATCCTTTACACAAAATAAACCAAAATTTTTTTTGAAAACCCCTTGACAACTGTATATCATTTGTATATACTGTATATATACCAAATATACAGTATATACAATTTAAGGGGTGACGTTATGCATATTTTGATATCCAACCGATCGGACACACCCATCTACCAGCAAATTGTGGACGCCATCCGGCAGGACATCATCAACGGCACACTGGCGGAAGGGGACGCCCTTCCCTCCATCCGGATGCTGGCGAAGGACCTATCGGTCAGCGTGATTACAACCAAAAAGGCATATGAGCTGCTGGAGGCGCAGGGGTACATCCAGACCCAGCCCCAGAAAGGCTCCGTGGTGTCCCGCAGGAGCGCGCAGCTGGCAAAGGAACACAAGCAAAGCGCCATGGAGCAGCACATCCTGGACGCCATTGATATTTCAAAAGAACTTCAATTGAACCAAAACGCATTCTTGGAACTCGTTTCTGAACTATACAGGGAGGTATAAGCATGGAAAGCATCGCAAAATTAAAAAACATCAATAAAAACTTGGGGGATTTTTCCCTGAAAAATGTGAACCTGCAAATTCAAAAGGGATATATCACCGGCATTATCGGAAAAAACGGCGCCGGCAAAACCACGATTATCAAAACGCTTCTGGGCATGCTCCAGCCCGATTCCGGTTCCGTTTCCGTTTTAGGGGCGGACATGGCCGCGGACGCCGGCGACATCAAAAACAGCATCGGCATCGTGCTGGGCAACGGCAATTTCTACGCCGGGCTGACGCTGGAACAGATGAAAAACATCATCCGCCGGTTTTATAAAAACTGGGACGAGGCGGCTTACCAGGGATATGTTCAAAAATTCGGCCTGCCGCGGGACAGGAAAATCAAAGAGCTTTCCACGGGCATGCGGGCAAAATACAATATCTCCCTGGCGCTCTCCCACCATGCGGAGCTCGTTGTGATGGATGAACCCTCGTCCGGGCTGGACCCGGTCGCCCGGGAGGAATTGATGGATCTGCTGTCGGAGAAAATCTCCGCTGAAGAATTTACGGTCATCTTCTCCACCCATATCACCTCAGACCTGGACCGCACCGCAGACTATATTATCCTGGTGGACAACGGGAAAATCCTCCTGGACCGGCCCAAGGATGAACTCCTGGACGCCCACCGTGTTGTGAAAGGCCCGGTTTCCCTGCTGGATTCCACCCTGATGGAACACATGGTTTCCCACAAAAAGAATTCCATGAATTTTGAAGGGCTGACAACAGAAGCCGCCGCTTTGAAAAAAGCATATCCCGGCCTTCTGTTTGAAAAGCCCGCCATCGAAGATATCATGCGGTTTTATGTCCGCTGAAAGGAGCAATAGCCATGTTCAATATCATTAAAACGGATTTCTATATTATGAAGGGCTCGCTGTTGTTTGTTGCCCTGTACAACATTCTGTTCCCACTGATGTTTCATAATACGGCGGTGTTCGTCCCCATATTGATCCTGATGTCCATTTATGTGTTTATCATGGGGGTTTTCGCCGTAGAGGAGCGGGACGGCATCCAGACGCTGCATAAAACGCTGCCCGTCAAGGCGGAAAGCATTGTCGGCGCGCGGTATGTGGAAATGCTTCTCATCTGGCTGCCGGCTTCCGCCCTGCAATACCTTACCTGTATCCTGCTGGCAAAGCCATCCCTGTGGGACGGCATCTACATGCTGTACTCCTTGACCCTCGCCATGTTTTTCCTGTCCTTTTCCATCCCGGTCACCTACAAATACGGCCAGGTAAAATCCCGCATCCCGGTGATGCTCATCTGGATCGTGGGCAGCGTCGGCATCTCCCCGCTGATTATTGAGGGGACGGGAATCAACGTCCCGATCCTCGGCATTGCCGCAGCTGTTTTTGCAGTCCTGACCATATGTTCCTGGCGGATTTCCACTTCTATTTATAAAAAAACGCTTCTATAAAAAAACAGGCCGGACGGCCTGTTTTTTTATTTTCTGTTTTTCGCCTTCGCCCGCAAATCCGTCTGCAAAATCCGTTTGCGCATCCGTAGATGATGGGGCGTCACCTCCAGCAGTTCATCGTCGGCGATAAAGTCCAGACATTGCTCCAAACTCATCTCCCGCGGCGGCACCAACTTCAGCGCATCGTCAGACCCCGCCGCACGGGTATTTGTCACATGCTTTTTCTTACAGACATTGACCACAATGTCCTCCAGGCGGGAATTTTCCCCGACAATCATCCCTTCATACACCTTCACGCCCGGCCCGATAAACAGCGTCCCGCGCTCCTGCGCATTATACAGCCCATACGTGACGCTCTCCCCATTCTCCCAGGCGATCAGCGCGCCGCGGTTCCGGCTCTGGAAATCGCCCTTATAAGGCTCATAACCGTGCAGGATGCTGTTGATGATCCCCGTCCCCTTGGTGGCAGTCAGCAGCTCGCTCCGATAGCCAATCAGCCCCCGGGACGGGATTAGGAATTCCAGTCGGGTATAGTTCTGCGTTGTGGGCACCATGTTGGTCATCTCGCCCTTGCGCTGGATGACCCCATCCATGACCACCCCGGTGTATTCCTCCGGCACATCCACCGTCAGGCGTTCAACCGGCTCGCATTTCACGCCGTCAATTTCCTTATAGATCACCACCGGGTTCGATACCTGGAATTCATATCCTTCCCGGCGCATATTTTCAATCAATACCGATAGGTGCAGCTCCCCCCGCCCCGATACCGTAAACGCCTCTGTGGTATCCGTATCTTCTACGTGCAGGCTGATATTGGAGTCCAGCTCCCGGTACAGGCGGTCGCGCAGATGGCGGGAGGTGACGAATTTCCCGTCCTGCCCTGCGAACGGGCTGTCATTGACGCTGAACGTCATGGACAGCACCGGGTCGTCAATCTTCACAAACGGCAGCGGTTCCGGATGCTCCACATCGCAGAGCGTATCCCCGATATTGATGTCCGTGATGCCGGAAATGGCCACCACATCCCCCGCGCCGACCTCGTCCGCCGCTGTTTTATTCAGGCCCTCAAAAGTGAACAGCTTTGTCGCCTTGCCGCGGGCCGTCGTCCCATCCGGGCGGCATACCGCCAACGGCATATTGGTCTTAATGCTGCCCCGCTCAATTTTCCCCACCGCGATCCGGCCGGTGTAATCGTCATAATCGATATTGGAGACCAGCATCTGGAACGGCCCCTCCTCTTCGCACTGCGGGCAGGGAATGGCGTTGACAATCAGCTCAAACAGCTCCTTCAAATCCCTGTTGGGCTGTTCGGGGTTGTATTCCGCCGTGGCCCAGCCATCCCGGCCGGACGCATAAATCACGGGCGTATCCAATTGCTCGTCCGTGGCGTCCAGATCAATGAACAGCTCCAGCACCTCATCCACCACCTCATAGGGCCGCGCATTGGGCCTGTCCACCTTATTCACCACAATGATCGGCTTCAGATCCAGCGCCAGCGCCTTGGAGAGGACAAACCGCGTCTGCGGCATACAGCCCTCAAACGCATCCACCAGCAGCAAAACGCCGTCCACCATCTCCAGCCCGCGCTCCACCTCGCCGCCGAAATCCGCGTGCCCCGGCGTATCAATGATATTGATCTTCACGCCGTTGTAATACAGCGAGGTATTTTTCGCCAAAATCGTGATGCCGCGTTCCCGCTCCAAATCGTTGGAGTCCATGACCCGTTCTTCCACCTGCTCATTCTCGCGAAAAATCCCGCTCTGTTTCAGCATCGCATCCACCAGCGTCGTCTTTCCATGGTCTACATGGGCGATAATTGCAATATTCCTAATATTTTCGCGGTTTACCATCTTTTATTCCTCCAAATCTATTCCATCTTTCAGTTTAACACATCCAGACTAAATTTACAATCTTTTGGAGGAAATTTCATGAAAGCCGTGAAAAATCGCCGCACTTTTCCCTGTATTCTTGTAAAAAACCCCTTATTCCCCATCCCTGCGGACGGAATAAATGTCATGGGGCATATCCATCCCATAGTAATGCTTCACGATCGACCCCCGCAACTTCATCCCATTGCGCAGCGCCACCCGCCGGGAGGCGGCGTTGGTATCGCGGATAATGGAATACACCTCATCCATCCCCCGCCCGAAGGCATACTCCCGGCAGGCGGCGGCCGCTTCCGTCGCATAGCCCTGGTGCCACGCATCCTTACGGAACAGGTACCCAATCTCCACCACCGGCGCCACCCGGCCGATGTCCTGCATCGTCAGGCCGCACTGGCCGATAAACGCGCCCGTGCTTTTTTGCAGCACACCCCACAGCCCGAAGCCATCCCTTTGGTACCGCTCCAGCTGCCGCGCAATCCACTCCCGCACCTCCGCATCGCTGAAAGCATGCTCATAGGCATACATCACCTCCGCGTCCTGCAAAATCGTACACAGGTTTTCAAAATCATTCCCATCGAGCGCCCGCAGTACCAGCCGCTCTGTTTCCAGTATCTTATCCATTGCAACGCTCCATTTGCGCCGTCAGCGCCGCTTCCACGGCTTCAAACGACGTCAGTTTGAAAATTTCTGTTTTCAGCGCGCTTCCGCCGCGCATCCCCTTCAAATACCATGCGATGTGCTTACGCGCTTCCTTCACGCCCCGGTTCTCGCCCTTTTCCGCCACCAGCGCCCGGGCGTGCGCAATCGCCTGCTCCAGCTTGTCGCGGGGTGTTGGGTACGTCCGCACTGCGCCCTCCGTCAACAGCTCCCGAATCTGGCGGAACAGGAACGGGTTCCCCTGGGCGCCGCGGCCGACCATGACGCCGTCACAGCCCGTATAGGCAAACAGATCCTTTGCATCCTGCGCTGTGAAGATATCGCCGTTACCGATCACCGGGATATCCACCGCCGCCTTGACGCGCTTAATCACGTCCCAGTCCGCCTTCCCGCTGTAAAACTGCATCCGCGTCCGGCCGTGCACCGTGATTGCCGCCGCGCCGTTTGCCGCCAGGATTTTTGCAAATTCCACCGCCGTATCCCCGTCCCAGCCCTTACGGATTTTCACCGTCACGGGCAGCGTTGCGGCGTCGCATACCGCCCGTACGATTCTCCCCGCCAGTGCCGGCTGCTTCATCAGGGCGCTGCCGTCGCCGTTGTTCACAATTTTCGGCGCGGGGCAGCCCATGTTGATATCCAACAAGGCCGCGCCCGTCTCCTCCAGCTGCGGCACCACCGCCGCCATAATTTCCGGGTCGCTGCCGAAAAACTGCACCGCCGCCGGCTGCTCCTCCGGCGCCAGCCTTAACAGCTCCTTTGTATTTTTATCTTTGTAATACAGCCCCTTGGCGCTCACCATCTCCGAATAGGCCATCCCGCATCCATACCGCCGGCAGATTACGCGGAACGGCAAGTCCGTCACCCCCGCCATCGGCGCGAGGAAAACGGGGTTTTCTATTGTAAACGTCCCTATGTTCATATCGGTCCCTCTAAATTGCAAAATTCACCAGCAGCACCATCAACGGCATTGTCACGGCGGACAAAATTGTCGTGACGGCAAACAGCTCCGACGCATACAGTGCATTTTTATTATAAGAAATCGCAAACAGCGTACAAATGGTCGCTGTTGGGCATGCCGTGGCCAGGATGACCGACATGTACACCTCCCGGCTGACCGGCAGGAACATGGTGGCCGCCAGCACCAGCAGCGGGATCACCAGCAGCCTGTACAGCGCCACCAGATACACCCGCGGCTTTTTGAACGCTTTCAAAAGGTTCGTCTGGGCAATGGTCGCGCCCGCCACCAGCATCGCCAGGGGCGTGTTCATGGACGCGATGTAGTTCAGCGCCGCCGCCAGCGTCTCCGGCAGGCGGATATTCGCCACATAACAAATAATCCCCAGGACTATCGCAATAATCGTCGGCGCTTTCATAGCTTTTACAAGCCCCTTCCAGTTCACGCTGTCATTCATCACCATGACCCCATGGGACCACACCAACAGGTTGAACAGCGTCAGGTACGCTGTCGTGTAAAAAATCCCCGTATTGCCGAACAGCGCCTGGATCAGCGGAAACCCCATAAATGCACAGTTGGAATAAATCACCGAGCATTTTTCAATCGCATATTCGCGCCGCGGGTCCTTCCGCACTGCCACCGCCGCAAACGCGATGGCAATCACAAACGAAATCACAGACAGCAGCATCGCCCACAGCAGCCCCTGCAGCAATTCCTTGGAAAATTCCGTCTGGTACGCCATAAATATCAATACCGGGCATACCACATGCAGCACTACGGCGGAAAGCTGCCGGTTCCCCTCTTTTGTAATAATCTGTTTCCTGTAGCAGAACGCCCCCAATAAGATCATCAGGAACATGATCAAAATCTGCTCTGCTATGATCAATGCGTACTCCATGTCCGACCTCCCTGAACCAAATACATTTATTGTACCAATCTGAACGGAAAAAGTCAATAAAAAACAGTGTGCTTCCGCACACTGTTTTTTTATTCAAATATCTATCCTACTGTTCCACCTTCAGCGTCACAATCTCAAAGTTGCGCACAGGCACTGAAACGCTGTTGCCCTGTACCTGCACTTCTTCCAGATTATTTTCCAGCAAATCGCAGATATACGCCTTTTTAATTTCAAAGCCGAAATCCAGTTTCACCGTCGTGCGCCGGTCATAGGCTTCATAAAACCGTACAATTACCGCATCGGAATCCTCCGCTTTCTTCACCGTGTCGATCATGATGTTCTCTTTATCGGCCTGCACCAGGGAGAAGCAGTCCGCCAACGCTCCATCCTGCGCCGGAAGCGGGCGCGCCAGCAGCGGCTTGTTCAACAGGTATGCAGCCTGCACCGTCCCGCCCTGCTTAAAGGATCCGGCATGGGGATAAACGGAATAGGTGAAGCGGTGCACCTCCTTATCCGCCGCCGGGTTCGGATAGGTGGCGCATTTGAGCAATGACAGCGACAGCGTGCTCCCCTCTGCGCCGTATCCGTACTTGCAGTCGTTCAAGATGCTCACGCCGTAGTCATCCTCAGACAGGTCCGCCCACTTGTGCGCGCACACCTCGAACCGCGCCCGATCCCAGGAGGTATTGCTGTGGGTCGGGCGTTTCAAATACCCGAACTGGATTTCATAGGAGGCTTCGTTGGCGTGGATGTCCATGGGGAACATCGCTTTTAAGAGCATATGCTCCTCTTTCCAATCGATCACCGTATCAAAATCGATATTGCGCATATCCTCATAGAGGTACACGGTCTGGGTGATGGTGGAGGAGAGGAACCGCTTCGTGAGCCGCAGCCCCGCCCGCGCGCCTTCGTCCACAACCTCCGCCGATATCAGCTCTGTCACCGGCGTCATCTTCTGCTTATAATACTCCGTAATCTCCCATGCGTCATAACATTTTGGGAAATCTTCAAACACCTGCAATTCATTGAATTTGCCGCCCGGCTTGACAACCTCCCGGCCATGCGTTTTATCAAACAGGGAGGTGATATTGCCCTGCGCGTCAAAGCTGATTTTATAGAATGCATTCTCCAGCGCCTGCTTGGACGCCGCAATGGTGTTTGCCGCTTGTGTTTCCTTGACGACCCGGTACCCCAGCGCCGGAATATCCGCCACGTACTGCTTCTTCCCGTCCACATCCACAACGCCGCCGCACGCAAACCCATTGGGATTGTATACAAACAGGCCGCCGTCCGTTTTGACATGCTGCGCCAAATCCGAAACCGCGTTTTCAATCATTGCCGCAGAGCGCTCCAAAAGCGCCTTATATTCGATGTCCGTCTGATCATAAACAGCCTTGATGGAAGAACCGGGGATGATATCGTGGAACTGGTTTAGGAGGATGTTTTGCCAGGAGGCATTGATCTCCTCCTGCGGGTATGCCGCACCCCGCAGCAGCTTATCAGCAACGCACAGCGTTTCCGCCTGCTGGTAGGAAAGCTCGCTCTTCCGGTTATACCGCTTATTCTTCGCAATGGAGGTATACGTGCCGCGGTGCAGCTCCAGATACAGCTCCCCAACCCACTTGGGCAGCTTTTTCAATTGCCCTGCATTCTCATAGAACCGCTTCTCCACCGCGTTCAGGAAGTCCCCGGCAAATTTAATGCGGGTTTTCGGCATATACGGGATCCCCTTTGCCAGACGCCGCTGCTGCTCCAGATGGTCCTTCGTGGGGCCGCCGCCCCCATCCCCAAAGCCAAAGGTATTGATCACTTCATTATTATATTCCTTCTGCTGATACCGTTTCCATGTCCCCAATATCTGGGAGGGCCTGATAGCGCCGACATATGTTGTTATATGCTGCCCTTTTTCCAGCGTCTCCAAATCCGCCGCTGTCAGGAAATATGTAAAAATATCTGTCCCGTCAATACCCTCCCATAAAAAGGTGTCGTAGGGCACGATGTTAAATTCATTCCAACTGATTTTTGAGGTGACGAACTTATCAACGCCCGCCTTTTTCAAAATCTGCGGCAGCGCTGCGCTGTAACCAAACACGTCCGGCAGCCACAGCACCTTGCTGTCCACGCCGAACTCCTCCTGCATGAACCGCTTCCCGTGCATGACCTGCCGCACAAGGCTTTCACCGCTGGTGAGGTTGCAGTCCGCCTCCAGCCACATGGCGCCTTCCACTTCCCAGCGCCCGTCCTTGACCGCTTGCTTAATCTGCGCGTACAGTTCCGGCGCTTCCTCCTTTACATGCTGGTAAAGCTGCGGCTGGCTGGACATGAATTTATATTCGGGATACTGCTTCATCAGGTTCAGCACCGTGGAAAAGCTGCGCTGCGCCTTCTCGCGGGTCTGCTTTACCGTCCACAGCCACGCCACGTCGATATGGGTGTGCCCGATACAGTCCACAACAGCGTCCGACTTATTGTTTTCGTTGTACAGCTCCGCATCCAGATATGCGCACACATCGCCGATACTCTTGTAAAACCCCGCGCTGTAGGGCTGCTTCATATCCAGCAGATTCAGCGCCAAATCCAATTTTTTAATGATTTCAATATAGGCGTCGCTGTTCCGGTCAAAGCACAGTGCGGCTTCATAAGGCACAGATATATCATAATACAGCCGCTCGATTTCCGTGTCGATTTCAACCAGGGACGGCAGGAATTCCACCTTGCCGCCGTTCATACCCACATAAAAATAAATCTGCATATCGTAATGCTGTCCATATTCCAGCAATACCTGGGTATGGTTCACGTCCATCCCCTGCACCAGCGCCCCATTCAGGTACACGATACATTGCGGGTTTTCCGCGTCCCACTGCCCTTCCCGGCCTGTTTTCAGGCTGAAGGCAATCTGCTTCCCCTCCTGCGCCGCAGGCGTATCAAAGCCCGTCCGGAACCAGAAATGCGCGTCAACCCCTTCCAGGCGCGTGCCGGCTTCAAACGGCCTCCATTCCAAATCCGCCGGCGGCGTATTCGCTGTCTTGTATGCACACGGCGCATATTCAAAGCCCTGCAACGCGCACAGTTCCCGCTCCCGCATCCGGTCCAGCACTTCGCAGATGGCTCTTATTTTTTCTTCATAATAAATCATTGCCTCTCCTCCTTTTGTTTTTTCCATTTTACTAAGTTCACTATATAATGTCAATGCTTTTATCAAAATTTGTGATCCGTGAAAAAAATGCAGGGAATACCAATATGGTATTCCCTGCATTTTCCCTTGTTTGATAACCGAGGAAAGCATGCACCGCACAAGGCAATAGAGAGAAGTTATAAATCCCTGTTTTCCGGGCATGTTTCCCGCGATTTAAACCATCAGGTTCCAAGTATACTGTTTATCAGGTATGCCGCCTGGGCACGGGTCGTCCCCTCCTGCGGGCGGAAGCTGCCGTCCTCCATACCGTTGAGCAGCCCGCGGCAGTACATCTCCTCCACCGCCTCTGCGGCATATTCCGCAATGCTGTCCTCATCGGTGAATCCCGTGTAGTCGCGCACGCGCTCCACAGCCGCAGTCTCGGCGCACCTCCAGAGCATAGCTGCCATGTCCTGGCGGGTGATGGTCCCGCCCACGCCGAACAGGTGCGGGCCGGTGCCGCTGGCAATGCCGTTTTCCGCCAAAGCGTATACAGCGTCCGCATACCATGCGTCCTCGGCGACGTCGTCAAAGCTGATCCTTGTACCCTGGATTTCATAACCAAATGCCTTTTGCAGAAGCACCGCAAATTCCTCGCGCGTCACCTGGCGCTCCGGCTCAAAGCTCGTTTCGCTCACACCTGAGACAATCCCCTGCTCCGCAAGCGCCTCAATGGCGGCATGCGCCCAGTGTTCTGCCCCGACGTCTTCAAAACGCGTCTCCTCCAACGGCGCGGCGATTTCATCCTCATCCGCAGGAATATATGCGATGAGCCCATTCCCGCTGTTGTTGCTTCCGGTCCCGCTGCTGCTGTTCCCGCCGCTGCTGCCGCCGCCTCCGCTTGAAATCGCCGTCACGCGCAGCGTATAGTTATTTTCTTCGCCCATCTCGGATACGACCCTGAGGGCGACGTCTCTTGTACAATTGATTCTCGACTGGCCTGAAACCAGCAATTCGTCGCCAAGATAAAGCGACGCCTTATCCGAAATGGTGAACGTCACCAGCATACCGCTCAAGTTCCCGGATGTTGTCAAAGAGATGTTCTGCCCGCTGATGGTGCAGTTCGCACCATTGAGCGCCATCGACTGGATCGTATTCCCCGTTTCAATCGTATATTCGGTTTCTCCCTGTACCGCCGTTCCATTGTCCGGCGCTGTCACGATATAGCTGTAGCTGCCCGACGCCTGATCCGTCCTGCCCGCAAAGCTGAACGCGCCGTTTTCATCACAGCGTATGGCGTCAATGGACAGATATTCCGCTGCATTTTCCGAATTTTCCGCGCCATCCGCCGCGAGCTTGCCCAACAGATAACCGTTTTTGGTATTCGTTGTGCCGCTGACCGTGATGATTTTGTCCCGGCAGTCCGCTTCGTTAAGCTCTATGGCAGTATTGTTCTGATAATAGCCCGCCTGCTCTGTCTCTTCCATATAAGGCTCGGCGATCAGCCTGCCGGACTGCAAGCTGTCAACGGCAAAGACCTTTACCGTTGCGCCGTCCGGGCAGTCAAACTCCAGAACCGCGGTATTTTCCGCCGCCCCCAGCTCCTGGCTTGCAACGCCTGTCATCGCGCCCGACGCGTCGTACGAGCCGGCTATCAGCACGAGGCCTGCGTCATGCCCGGACACGGAAACCTCCGCCGTCGCCTTTCCATCTTGACGGGTGAGGCTGTTCACTGCAAGCGCAGCAGAATATGCACCGCCCGTGGTGAACGAAAGCGTATCTCCGGCCTGTATGGTCTTTCCCCACTGCGAAACCAGTTCTTCTGAGAAATTGATATTGTAAAGCTCCCGGTAATTCAGCGGCCCCGCCAGCGTTCCCGCAAGCCCGTAACCGCCGTCGGCAATGGTGATGCTTTCAAAGTCCACCCTGTTCCCGTCTCCATCGGTGAGCCACATGAGCCCCTGGGTATCGGTGTTTGCAAGCGCATCATTGAACTGGACGCGCACCTGCGAATTGACATCGGCGTCCTGTGAACCGTCCGCCGGGGAGGAAGACACCGCCACAAGGTTTTTCATCACCTGGGAAGGATCGTTCCCGATATAGAGGTTATCCATGACGAAGTATTCGTTTCTTGAGTCAAATCGTGGGTTTGCCGCATACTCCTCCTGAGTGGTATGGGCGCCGGCAAGGATCGAAAAATACTTGATCCCGCTCCGGGCCGTCGCCGAATCGTCCGTATACCCGCTTATCTTCTTTACGCCGTCAAAATAGATGTCCAACACCAGCCCACTGGCGGAGGACAGCGTACATACGACGCCGAGGTTGTGCCATTCGTTCGCCTCGATCCGGCCAATCTCCTGGCCCTGGAAGGATACGACGCCCTCCGTAAGCTCCACCGGCTTGTAATACGAATTATCGGATGTCCCATAGCTGGGCGCAAACAGCCATGCAATCAGATCGTTATTCTTTACGTAAAAATCAATGTCGTATACCAGCTGGACGTTGTTAATTAAGGAATCCAATGCACCGTGCAAAATCCGGAATCCATTGGTGTAACGGTCTATATTATAGTTTTCATCACACATCCCTTGTCCAACCCCAATTAGGAACGTGTAGGCATTATCGCCCACTTCCCCGCTTGCGCCTGCATCTCCCGTCCCTATCGGGACTTCTTTGTTGTTATACACAAAATAGTCGGGCAAATTCTTTTTATCGTTAAAATCCCACAGCATGTTCACCGTTTTCGGGAAGCTTGCCGTAACCTGAAATTCTGTTGTCCCTGAAAAGGCAATGCCGTCCATGCTTGCAATTTGATCTGAAATCCGCACAGTATAGGTCGTTCCTGTTGTCATTGGAGCGTCAAGCGTGACATATAATTTGCTTCCCTCCGCCGTACATCCTGCCACTTTCATACCGCTGACTGATACGGTGTTGCTGTTAATGCTTGCAGCGTCTATTGCACGGTTAAAAATAATCTCGAGCTGATCATAATCATCGCCTTGTGCAACAGATACGGCCTTAAACGCACCTTGAAAACACGCGTCGTCCGGCCCAATATAGAGATTATCCATGCGCATAATCTCATTTCTTCCGTCAAACCGCGTATTCTCCCGGAATTCTTCGTCCGAGGTATTTGGATTAACTAAAATTGAAAACCCTGTAATCCCGGTCTGCGGGATATCCCCGGCCACAGCCCCGGAACGCATCATGACGCCGTCAAAATATACATCCGCGCTCAGGTTGCCGCTGTCAAGCGTATACTGTACGCCGATGCTATGCCATTCGTTCTCTGCAACTGTGGCGATCTCTTCGCCCTCGAAGCTGATTGCGCCCTCCCGCAGCGTGACCGCCGCTGCGATCGCGCCGCCGAAACGCGGCGCGATGAGATATGCGCACAGATTGTCATTTTCTATCAGGAAATCATAGCATACGGAAACCGACCCGTCAGTCTGCGGGGAGATTTCGCCGCTGTAGATATTCATGCCATTGCTGCTTTCGCTGATTGTCCCGTCGCCCCTGCCGAAACCGATTCCGGCGGCAAATCCAAGCGATCTGCCGGTGCCGTCCGAACCGGTGTGGCTGTAGTCCAGCGGGAGCTCCATGTTGTTATAGGAAAAATGCTCCGGCAGACCGGTTTCCGTTTCAAAGCTCCACGTATTCTCCGGGAATTCCTCCGCAAAGGCGCAAAGCCCGCTAAAGCTCATCACCAACGCCAAGGCTCCCGCAGCAAGCCGCTTAATCTTCATAAATAACCACCTCCACAACACTGTTCCTGCTTGAACGCATGACGATCTCCGAGCCTTTTTGCCCTGTATAATAATTGTTTCCCATGATATCTCCATATTCGCCCATCGTGATCTTCCTGCTGCCGCGGTCCACCCGGTACACATAGACGCTCGCCGGGCTCGCCACCCCTGCAGGCACCGTTTCCGAACCAAATTCCGCGGTCAGGAACGTATCAGACACATATCTTGGATATGCGTGGTACAGGGAGCATTCCCTGGTCGTGCTGTACCCGTTCCCAAGGGAACAAATCTGCTTGAACGAATCCCGGTCGCGGCTGTCCACGTATAATACGGAATAGCTGGAAATTTCACCTGCGGAATTCGTCTGGAAAATCAGGATATCCCCGAAGCTTACGTTATGAATGTCATATGCGCCCGCAAATTCGTTGTCTGTCAGATTGCTGCTGGAAACATTCAAACTCAGCCGCTGCCCGTTTTGATACCCGGTAATGCTCGTAACCGGTTCATCATCCGCATTCAATGCCATTCCCGTCTCTTCCACAATCATAATCCCGACTGAAAGGTCGTCAATTGCGCTTCCTGCCAGGTCCCGCACCAGGACCGCGCCCGCCTGCGCACTCACGCCGACGTCATAGAACGTCGCATTGGTATAATTGCTGCCGGCTGCAAAATAACCTCCTTTGCGCACTGAGCATTCGTCGTAATCAATATTATCGCCCGGCGGGATGATGAATGTGACGGCGTTCTCCGTCCCGATCCCGCCGATTGATCCATATGACGCCTTTGTAGAGCTTTGCAGCTCGCTGTGCAGGGTAAAAATACCCTCATTATTCAGCGGGTTATTTTTGTCTGCCGCAACTGGCACAGTGATGCTTCTAATGAGATTTTCGTCGTCAAGTTCATACAGAATCAATGTAAACCTGTAATTCTGCATATACTCGTATAGTTCCGTACC
>DVND01000031.1 GCA_018714645.1 Candidatus Avimonoglobus intestinipullorum | reverse complement strand
GGCATTTTTTCAAGCATTTGAGAAAAAATTGTTAAAAAAATATCTTGCACGCCAGAACACTTGCCAAAATGCCGACAATATCACCAAAAACCGCCGCGGGGACAGCCCTTTTTGTATATTTTACCTTGGTCCGCTGGAAATATACCATCAATGTGTAAAACGTGGTCTCTGTGGAGCCCATCATCACCGACGCAATCCGCCCTGCGGCGCTGTCGGGGGAGTTGGTCTTTAAAATATCCGTCAGGATTCCCAGCGCGCCGCTGCCCGACACAGGCCGGATCAGCGCCAGCGGCATCACCTCATCCGGGATTTGCAGGGCGCGGGTCAGCGGCGCCAGCAGGCCGATGAGCATATCCAGCGCCCCCGATGCGCGCAGCATCGCCACCGCCGTCAGGATTGCCAGCATGCACGGGAAAATGCCGAGGACCGTTTTCATGCCGTCCTCGGCGCCGTCAATAAACACGGAATATACGGGAACTTTTTTGCGCAGCGCACAAATCAAAATGAACGCCATAATGGCGGGTATGATATAAACTGTCATTTTTTCGCCCCTTTAAAACGGATGACCAGCTTCATAAACAGCACCGCCGCAAACAACGCCGTAAACGACGCAATCCAGACCGGCACAATGATCCCGAACGGGTCGGCCGACCCCGCCGCCATGCGCAGCGCCAGGATCGTGGACGGCACAAGCTGGATGGAGGCAGTATTCAGCACCACAAACATGCACATCTCATCACTGGCGTATTTCGGATTGGGGTTTAATTTATCCAGCGCGCCCATGGCCGCAATGCCTGCCGGCGTGGCGGCATTGCCCATCCCCAGCAGGTTGGCCGTCATATTGACCGTAATTTTTTGAAGGGCTTCGCAGTTTTTGGAAAGCCGCGGGAACAGGAAGCCCGTCACGGGCCGCAGCAGCTTTTCCAGAACCGCTGTGACCCCGCCTGCATCCGCCACCTTGATCAGCCCCGACCACAGGCACATCACCCCCGCAAAGCTCAAAACTGCCTCCACAGACCCCTTTGCCCCTTCCATGCCCGCTGCCACCGTCTCGTTCAGCGTGCCGTTGAAAAAGGCCACAACCAATGATACCAAGATCATCCCGGCCCAGATATAATTCATGCAGATTCCCCCTTTTCTTTAAATCTATTGTAAAAGGGGACAAAATATGATAGAATAGGGGCGATATTTTGAAAGGACGGGCTGTCATGAGCAAAGCGGATTACATCTTTATTGAAAACTGCAAAGATATTTTAAAAAACGGCGTGTGGGATACGGACTTCCCTGTGCGCCCCAAATGGGAGGACGGGACGCCTGCCCATACGGTGAAAAAATTCGGCGTCGTCAACCGCTACAATTTGGCGGAGGAGTTCCCCATTTTGACCCTGCGGCGCACCTACCTAAAAAGCGCTATTGATGAGCTTTTATGGATCTGGCAGAAAAAATCCAATAACATCCATGATTTGGGGAGCCACATCTGGGACCAGTGGGCGGATGGCACCGGCTCCATCGGCAAGGCCTACGGCTACCAGCTGGCGCAGAAGCACCACTACCCCGAGGGGGACTTTGACCAAGTGGACCGGGTGTTATACGACCTGAAGCACAACCCCCAAAGCCGCCGCATTATGACCAACATCTACAACCATGCGGAATTGTCGGAAATGCACCTGTACCCCTGTGCCTACAGCATGACCTTCAACGTATCGGGGGATACCTTAAACGGCATTTTAAACCAGCGTTCCCAAGATATGCTGACGGCAAACAACTGGAACGTCTGCCAGTACGCGGTTTTACTGCACATGTTCGCGCAGGTGTCGGGGCTGAAAGCGGGCGAGCTGGTGCATGTCATCGCCGATGCGCACATCTACGACCGGCATGTGCCCATCGTCCAGGAGCTGATCGGGCGGACGCCGCTGGACGCGCCGCGGCTGACAATCGATGCATCCGTCACCGATTTTTACAGCTTTACAAAAGACAGCTTTACGCTGGAAAACTACAGCTATCATCCGTTTGACACCAAAATCCCCGTTGCGGAATAAGGAGGGAGCCATATGAATCTAATTGCGGCCGTAAGCAAAGACTGGGGCATCGGCAAGGGAAACGACCTGCTGTTCCACATCCCCAAAGAAATGAAATTTTTCCGGGAGACGACGCTGGGGAAAGTGATTGTCCTGGGGCGGAAGACGCTGGAATCCTTTCCGGGGAAAAAGCCCCTGAAAAACCGCACCAATATCGTCCTGACGCGGGATGCGCATTATGCTGCGGAGGATGTGCTCCTCTGCCACAGCCCCGCGGAGCTGCTGGAGTTGTTGAAACAATACGACACCGCCGACGTATTCATCTGCGGCGGGGAGCAGATATACAACTTATTGCTGCCCTATTGCGACACCGCCTATATCACGAAGGTGGATGCGGCGGCAGATGCGGAAAAATTTATGGTGAATCTGGACGGGCAGCCGGACTGGGAACTGGCGGAAGAATCCGAGCCTCTGGAGGACAACGGGTATCAATTTACATTTTGCACATATAAAAAAAGGACGGATTAAGACCGTTCTTTTTTTATTTACAGCATTGGCGAGCCTGTTTCGGCCCCTGCCGGGTGCATTAATCTTGAAAAGCTTTTCCTTTCTCCGCGTTATAAAAACGGGCGGGCCTGTTTCGGCCCCCGCCTATCCGTTTTATATTGGCTGGCGGGCCAGTTCCGGCCCCCGCCGAGTGCATTAATCTTGAAAAGCTTTCCCCTTTTCCGTGTTATAAAAACGGGCGGGCCTGTTTCGGCCCCCGCCTATCCGTTTTATATTGGCTGGCGGGCCAGTTCCGGCCCCCGCCCTATAGTTTTGTTCCCTAAATTTATTTTTTCTCTCCCCTCGGGGTACTTTTCCT
>DVND01000030.1 GCA_018714645.1 Candidatus Avimonoglobus intestinipullorum | reverse complement strand
GTTGGTTTATAAAACCTTTTCAGGGAAGAAAATGCCGTATAAAAGGCATCTGCCCGGCGCTGTGTTTACGACGGCGGGCTGGATGGTTTTTTCGTTCCTGTTTTCCATCTACATTGAAAATTTCGCGAATTATTCTTATATCTACGGAAGCCTGACGGCGATTGTATTGATGATGCTATGGCTGTATTCGTGTATGATTATTTTGCTTTTTGGCGCGGAATTGAATATGCTGAACCAAATATATAAAGAAAGGAAACAAAAGAAATGGGAAAATTAATTGGATTTATCGGAGCGGGGAATATGGGAAGCGCGATCATCGGCGGGATTTTAAAGGCCGGCATCGTCCAGCCGGATGAGGTGGCAGTCGCGGACAAAAATGCGGCGTGCGTGCAGAAGCTGCAGGAGCAGTATGGGATCGTGGCGGCAAAGGATAATCAGGAGGTGGCGGGCAGCGCAGATTTACTGTTTTTGGCGGTAAAACCGGCTGTTTTATATACCGTTATTGATGAAATCAAAGAGATGGTAAAAGAGGGGGCGGTGGTGGTTTCCATTGCGGCGGGGCAGCCGCTGCGGAAACTGGAGCAGGCTTTTGGGAAAAAGCTGCCGCTGGTGCGGGTGATGCCAAACACGCCGGCCCTGGTCGGCGCGGCGATGTCCGCCCTGTCTCCCAACGAGACGGCACAGGAAAACCGGGCGATGCTGGAGTTCCTTCTTGCGGTTTTTGAAAGCTTTGGGAAAGCGGAAATCGTCCCAGAGGGGCTGATGGACGCTGTGACGGGCGTAAGCGGCTCCGCGCCCGCGTATGTATTTATGTTCATTGAAGCGATGGCGGATGCGGCGGTCTTGGGCGGCATGCCGCGCAAGCAGGCGTATACGTTCGCGGCGCAGGCGGTTTTGGGGTCTGCAAAGATGGTTTTGGAGACCGGGATGCATCCGGGGGAATTGAAGGATATGGTCTGTTCCCCTGCGGGTACGACCATTGAAGCTGTAAAAGCCTTGGAGGATGCGGGGTTCCGCAGCAGTGTCATGAATGCCGTCGGTGCGTGTATTGAAAAGTCAAAAGCAATGTGAATACATAAAAAACAGGGTTCGGATGAACCCTGTTTTTTATCATGTTACATAAATTTTTGAATAAAGTGGAACCGTATTGACGAGCCAGTTCATATTTTCCGGCGCAACGCGGACGCAGCCATGGGAAATCTGCATGCCGAGCCTGCCGTCCGCCACGCCGCCGCCATAGCGGAGCAGGGTGCTGTGGATGGCGTATCCGCGGTAGAACCGCATAATCGGGCCGACATAGTAGGTGGGATACGACCAGCGCGCTTCCCGCGAAAAGTATTCATACTGCCCTGTGATGGTCGGCGTGGACGGCGCGCCGATGGAGCATTTAAAAGCGTTCACGTAGCTCCAGTTGTTCGCGGAGCCCTCAAAAACGGTCACAGTGTAATCCTTCCTGGAGATCCAGACCAGATAGTTTGTCCGGCTGGAGACGCCTGTGCTGTTGATAAAGGACGCGGCGGCATTCCCGTAAGGCAAAGTGACGCGCACATCTAGCGCATCGCCGTTTTCATTTGCCGAAACGCCGCACCCCAGCGCAGTGACGGCAAACCGCAGCGGAATGAAAATCACGTCGTCCAGAATACAAGTGGGCGTTTCAGCGTAGGTGAAATTATAGTTGTCATACGCGTCCGTCAGGCCGACGAAAAAGATGACTGTTTTTCCGTTGTAATCGATTTGGATGCGCCCTGTCGCCGCGTCATATTTGATATTCTCCGCCGGGACGCCCAGCTTGCCCATAAATTCATACATGGGGACGATGCAGTAATCATTCTGGATTTTAATGCGGTAAGTCATCGGCTGATATACCCCGTCAAAATACAGGTTGATGGGGCGGTCAAACAGCGGCGTCACAGTAACGCCAAAATGGTTCCCGATGCCGGTGTCCTCTGCCGAGGTGGGCAGATATGCGTATGTAGCCAATTCAATATATGCGCCTAAGGGATAAACGGTGTCGCAGTATTGCACGGTTTTCAGGCCGCTGATGGGCATGATATAGAATTTTGCCCCCGTGTAATATTCGGGAACATCGAATATCAGCGTATGTGTCACACCGGTTTGGGTGATGCTGAGTGTTTGTTCGCCCAGATATTCTTTCGCTTCATTGTAAATGCCGAATACGGCGTCGGACCAGTTCAGGTTTGGCACTCCGGCGATGTAGACATCCAGCAGGATTTGATGTGCTTTCAATCCGCCTGGTTCCGGCGTTGGCTCCGGGGTTGGTTCAATAACGATAGGCGTTTGTTCCGGCGCAGAAGTTGCTTCAGGCGTTTCTGCAGGTTCCGGTACGGCGGGGGTTGCTGTGGGCGCCGTTTCAGACACAACGGATGCTGTCCCTTCCGCCTGCTGATTCACAGGTTCTGCAAAAACGGGAAAAGCTTGTACAAAAACAGCGAGAATCAATGGTAAAATAATTTTTTTTCGATTCATATACATTCCTCCATTTGTAATGCAATCATTATACCATAATCCACCAGACAATGCAATGAGAAGTTGTGTTTGTTTTTGGCGAATACGGCGGATTTACAAATCAGGAAGAACATGGTATACTGTAAACAAGAAAGGATGTGTACGATATGACAAATGTATGGCATGACATCAGCCCAAAGCGGATTTCGCCGCAGGATTTCATGGCCTGTATCGAGATCCCGAAGGGCGGTAAAAACAAGTACGAGATGGATAAGGAGACGGGGCTGTTGTGTCTGGACCGCGTCCTCTATACCTCGACCCATTACCCCGCCAATTACGGCTTTATCCCGCGCACCTATGCAGCGGACAATGACCCGTTGGACGTCTTGGTGCTCTGCCAGGAGACCATCGTGCCCATGACGCTGGTGCGTTGTTACCCCATTGGCGTTGTTAAAATGATTGACAATCAGGAAGAGGATGAAAAAATCATTGCAATCCCGTTCAATGACCCATCCCTGACGCCCTATAAGGATATCACCCAGCTCCCGCAGCACACCTTTGATGAAATTTCCCACTTTTTCCGCGTATATAAATCGCTGGAGGGGCATGAAACGGTGGTCCGTGAGGTACTGGGGGCAGATGCGGCAATGGAGATTATCGAAAAAAGCATTGCGCATTATAAGGATTGTTATTGTTAAAAGTTTTTTTGTGAAATTTGGAACATTTCCATTGGATTTCCGTCTTTA
>DVND01000029.1 GCA_018714645.1 Candidatus Avimonoglobus intestinipullorum | reverse complement strand
TAACCGGTACGATAGACCTGGATAATGACAAAATCGCAATGATTATCCAGGATCCGCAGACAACTGCAAGAGTCGTAAAGGATACTTATTATGACAGCTTCAAATCGCTGCAATTCTGCAACGGCTGGGATGGGTATGATATGTACGTTGATGACGTTGTGATTCAATATTACGGTTCAAGCAAAACACAGATAACAGCCAAAGTAGGGCTGCCCTTTACAGAAACGTTTGAATCCTATACAAACCCCGGCGATATGCAGCATAACTGGAATGTATATTCCGCCGGTGGAAGCTCGATAAATACAGAACAGCCGAAAATTGTTACTGAAAATGGTAATAAGGTATTTTATCTTGGTTTTTCAAAGGGGCCGGACAATACATGCGCAAAGGCGCTGTTCACAGGCAAAGTCACAAACGGGATTGTGAATGTTGAACTTGATATCAAGCCCAGCGACAAAATGGCGACCCATCTTTATCTGAATGGGACAAGAAAAGGCGGAGAGCCCGGTGTGAGCGCAATGTCGATGTGTTATTTTAATAACGGGATTATACGCGCTATGTCAAGCGGCGACGGCAGCGGTATAGAGCTTGGCAGATATTCGGCGGATACATGGTATCACTGTACTGTGGCGGTAGATATTGCTGCGGGGACGATGGCGGTCACTGTTGAGGACGGGAACGGGAATCAATATGAAGCATCGGGGATATACAGTGAAATCAGGGGAAGCGAAATGCTTTCGATCGAGGGGATTACGCTCCAGGAATGGGGGGCGTCCCAAAGCGGCGGCTCGTATTTTGACAATATAAGCGTCACGCAGTCAAGGCCCCTGGCAGCGCTCCCGTTTATCGATGATTTTGACGCATATGAGAATCCTGCGGAAATGGTTGCATATGGCTGGAACGTATATCCGGGCTATTCTAATTCGCGGCCCGGCCCTAATATAGACTCGGAAATACGAATGGATCCGGAGGGCGGCAAGGCCTTTTGGATGGGGCTTAACAATGTCACCGACAGCGCTTATGCGGCACAGAATTTTGCAGAGCCGGTTACAAGCGGGGGGGTTGTAGCGGAGTTTGACATTCAACCAAGTGCATCATTGTCAACGCATATATTCTTTACCCAAGGGGCGTCCTTTGCGACGATGCTGTATTTTAGCGGCGGCAAAATCGCCGCGGGGAAAACCACAGATGAAGCGGGCAGGGTTATAGGCCAATATGATCCGGGCGAATGGTACCACTGTAAGACGGTAATGGATATTGACCGGGATGTTGTTTCAGCTGCGATTATAGACGGGAACGGTAAAACGATGGCTTCTGGAAGCCTTACAATCAGAGATGGACTTGAATACAGCTATGTCGACGGTTTTACACTCCAGGAATGGGGTGCTTCGGAAAACGCGGGATCTTGTTTTGATAACATCGTAATTAGAAAAACAGCAAAAAAACCGTCCATCACGTTAAGAGATATATCGTTCGTAAACGGTGATGAGATAACGACGTCAAGGCTAACAGCGCCTCCGGAAACCGAAAAGATCCTTCTTGATTTTAAAACGGAAATGGATGTTGAATCGCTTTCTGGAATTCGGATTCTGGATTCGGCGGGGAACGCGGTTTCCTATACAGCTTTGACGGAAGAATCAAAGGCGGTGCTTGAGCTGCACGAGCTGCTGAAACCAAACACGTCATATACCATTGAAATCCCTGCCAGCGTGGCAAATAGCGATGGAATTATAATTGGTTCGGCGATAGCAATACCAATTAAAACCACAAATGGCCGCTTTACAGGGAACGTCGCTTCACTGAAAATTGGCGATGAGGAGGTTGTGCAGCTTTCGCAGATCAAGGACGGCGACATACTTGAGGCAACGGCAGAAATTGTCAATTCAACAAACGAGGCAAAACAGGCTGTGTTGCTTTTCGCGGTATACGGCGAGGATGGGGCCTTAAAGGAGGTCTCGTCTGAGAAAATAAGCGCCGCAGCAAATTTACGGGCCGAATATAAGCTGCGGCATACGGCCGGGAATATGGACGGGGCGGCAGAAATCAAGGTCATGCTCTGGGAAGGGTTTGAGACAATATCGCCTATAGGGGGCAGCCTGATAATAGGGGAATGATCATGTTAAAGGAATTTTGTGCGGCGTGTGAAAGGAGAAAAGGAAATTGAAAATAAAAACAAGGATTCTTTCAATGCTTGCCGCGTTGGCGGTGTTATTCGGGATAACGCCAACGATGGGCTTTGCGGCGGCAAACCCAAACGAGGATTATGCCGAGATCAACTTTGAACATCAGGAAAACAGGACCAATATTGCAAGGATAACCGCAGACTATCCCGAATACGTTGAAAAGGACGGGAAGCTTGCCCTCCAAAGAACGTCCGGGACGGACGCCTTATATTTGTCCATCAAGCTGAACGATTGCTTTACCAATGAAGAGGGGCAGCCGGTTATTATTTCGGTCGAATATTACGACGAGGGCCTCGGATCATTTTCAATCGCTTACAGCGGGACAAATAATATTTACGGCAACGGCAGGCATTCCGTTGCTAAGGATATAGTCCGCCAGGAGGATACAAAGCAATGGAAAACACATGATTTCTATATTGAAGATATCACCTTTGACCATAGCTATTACAGCGGCGATGATTTCCGGATCGGCCTTTGGACAGATGAGATGGGACATTCGGCCGGGAACGTGTATATCCACTCGGTAAAGGTGCAAAAAGTCCCTCCCAAGAGCGTGCTCTGGGGCGAGATGGTCTCGGAATACCAGGGGAATATCTTCGGCCCGGGCGAGGATAAAATCATATCCGTGGATCTGGAAAACCGGAACGGCTCGGAACTGAAGGGAACCGTCGACTATACCGTAAAGAATTTTTATGGTACGGAGCTGATAAAAGCAAGCCAGGATGTAACGGCTGCGGGGGCCGATACGACTACAGTGACGTTCGACCTGAACGAAATCGATCAATTCGGCGTGTACACGATCACGGCGGAATATAACCTTACCGGGATCGTAGACGGCGAGGAGCAGACGGTTACCATGTCCCAGGAGGGCGAATTTTCATATGCAAACAAGGTCCCCGATGGTCTTAGGAATGAGCGGATGAACGCCCAGACCCATGGATTGTGGTTTGGGACCGTCGCGGCGGCAACAGCCGCCGACTGGCTTGGCATGGGCAGCGTCCGGGACGAGATACGATGGAGATACGTCGAGCAGGAAAAAGGGAAGCTGTCAATACCTGAGGATAACCAGGAATATGTAAATGCCCTGAGAGGTAAAAACGTAAACTTTCTTCTGGAACTGGCATTCGGGAACTGGCTCTATGACGGCGGCACTGCAAGTGAGCAGGCGGTGCCTCCGGAAACGGAAGAGCAGCTTGACGGCTGGGAACGGTACTGCGGCTTCGTTGCTGAGTCGTATAAGGATTACCTTAAGGAATTTGAGGTTTGGAACGAGTATAACATCAACGGGTTCAACAAAACCGGCGCAAGCCCGGAAAACTATGTGGAAATGACGAAACGCGCAAGGAGAGCTGTTTTGGAGCATATCCCTGATGCCACTATAGTAGGCGGCGGCCTGGCCCAGGCGGATATTACCTATCTGCGGCGCATACTGGAAGCGGGCGTTTATGATTACGTTGATGCATTTTCCTGCCATCCATATGACTGGAGCGGAAGGTTCAGGAATCAGACGTTTGTTGACGATATGCGTGAGTTCAGATCAGCAATTGACGAGTACGGCGGGAATAAGCCCATATACCTGACCGAGCTTGGACTGACTGATGCGACGATGGATACTGCCGGCGTCTCCACAGAGGAAAAGGCCGCAGGGATTATTCAAATATATTCACTGATGTTAGGCGAGAATCTTGCCGATAAGTGGTGGTGGTATGACCTTATAAAGAGTTCGATCGATGAAACCGCCAGGGAATCCAACTGGGGCCTTATTAAAAATAGAGCAAATGAAACGCCGTATGCGGCGACCCCGGCTTTTGTGGTTATGGCAAATATGAACTATGAGCTCACTGGCGCAACGCCAAACGGAAGCATCCTTTACGAGGACGATACCGAGTGCCGTGCATACAGGTTCAAGACGCGCGACAATAAAGACATCGTTACCGCGTGGAGCGCGCTTGAGCCCAAGAACGTGAGCTTTAACCTGGGGTGCGATCAGGTGGACGTATATGATATGTACGGGAACCATATTGAAACCATACACGGCGATAATGGGATATATACCTTCACGCTGACAAAAGAGCCGATATATATAAAAGGAAATATGGGCGCTTTTGAAAAGGCGGGTAATGTCATTTCAGTCGAATACCCATCATACGGCGCAATGGCGGGAAGGGAAATAACCATCCCCTTCACAGACAGCCTGGGCAGGGACCTGGAAATTGCGGCTGACCTTTCGGTGGGCGGTTTTGAGCTTGTTGAAAACAACGGGATCATAAACGGGAGCGGTTCAGTACGTCTGAAGTCAACGGGCGCAGACGGCGAATATAACGTCCGGTTTGTTCTTTACGACGGGGAAACCGCAGTGGGTACGCTGCTTTCAAAAATTACCGTCGGCAAACCGGTTGAGATTGAAATTGCCGACTTTGAGCAGGCGAGTGCCATCGATGACTCCCACTGGAAAAGCGTTATTAAAATAAAGAACACTACAAATTTTGACACTATAAGCGGGGTTTGTGAACCAGCGGAAGGGGAAGACCCCGGCGCGGGCGTATACGCGGTCAAGTTCTTTGACCTGAAGCCGGGCGAGGAGCAGACGCTGTATATGAATCTCCCGCCGATGGAGAAAAAGAGGAATGTCGATATCGAGTATAAGGTCACACTTGATAATGAGAAGGAGTACTATGTAAAAGGCACCACAAACTTCCAAACGGCTTCTTATGCTTATAATAAGCCCACAATAGACGGGACGGTAAACCTCAGTGAATGGACCGGCGCGTGGGTAACGGCAGACCAGCCGGAAAACGCCTATTCGCTTGTGAACGGGACCACATGGGGCGGGAAGGAGGACGTATCCTTTGATTTAAACACCATGTGGGATGAGGAGAACCTCTATATGGCGTTTATCGTTGAGGACAACGTATTCTGCAACAACGAACCGATTGAGACGATGTGGGCAGGGGACTGCGTGCAGTTTGGTATAGAAGACATCATCGGCACTGGCAAGTATATAGTTGACAATGTGGACCGGATCACGACGTTTGTCGAGATGGCGTTTGCGTTGCTGCCGTCGGGCCCGGCCATATACAGATATAGTGTGATCGACCCGGCGATCCCCGTAGGGCCGGTAGACATGTCAAAGTGTAAGCTGGCAGTAACAAGAGACGAAAATCTGACGTTTTATGAGATAGAGATCCCATGGGCAGAGATATTCGGCGAGGGATATACGGTCGATCCCAATAGGGTTTACATGTTCTCGACGGTCGTAAATGATAACGACGGCTCGGGAAGATGGGGATATATTGAGTACAACAGTGGTATTGCAAAATATAAAGACGCAAAGCTGTTCGGGAAGCTGCGCTTTACAAAATAAGGCGCGGGCCGCAGCGGATGCGCCTGGAGGTGATAACGCGGGCGGATAGGACCACAAGACACGCAGACGCTGCGTCTGCACAGGGAAATACAGACAGAGATTAAGGAGGTAAATCAAAAAATGGGAAAGACGAAATTTTTGAACATTTTCATGGCTTTGGTAATCGCATTCTCGGCGATGGCAGCGCCTGTGTCAGCCAATGCGGCGCAGGCGGCGGTCCCGGAAGGGGCCGAGGTGCTTCTGGAAACAGAGACCTTTGATTATGCCGATAGGGAGGCAATGAAGGACGCCGGCTGGACGCTCGATTGGGCGGCGACACAGGATGCGTCGGGCTTAGTGGACGGCGCGTTTAAGATTGGTTATGTAACGGGCGGCGCTGACGGCGGCAGGATATACAAGAACCTTCCCAGGCGGGCGGTAGGGATCTGGACGGCGGAATTTGACATCACGCCGGACAGCAGCGCCGTATCCAGCGCATATATAACCGCAAATGCAAGGTTCCTTCTGTTTGGCACGGATAATTCAATAAAGGTCGATACAGATAATGCTATGGAGATGCGGTACGAAGACGGGCAAACGTATCACTGTACGGCGGCGTATGACCTGGACAACGATATCATGGAAGTGACCGTTGAAAATATCGAGACGGGGGAGAAGGAAACAATCAAGGATACAAGCCCAAAGGAAAAATTGGACTACATAGAGACCATGCAGTTCCAAACCTGGGGCTGCAGCAACCCGGAGTCGGCCGTCATGATAGACAATGTTACGATATATGCAACAACTGAAGAATTTGAATTTTTCAGCGACGATTTCGGCTATGCCGACAAGGCGGAAATGAAAGCCGCAGGCTGGACGCTCGATTGGGCGGCAGACACGGATGCGTCCTATCTGAAGGACGGTGCGTTCTATTTGGGCATTACCACCGGCGACGATAATAACGCCGCCAGGATATACAGAAGCTATCCCGCTCAAAAGTCGGGCAACTGGACGGCGGAATTTGATATTATACCGGACAGCAATATTGAAACAGTTGTCAAGGCGACAAACGCTGCGGAATTGCTGATATTTAACAGAAACAATGGGATAACCGTAAACGCTACGGAAAAGACCATGGAAATGAAATATGTAGACGGCAGGACGTATCGCTGCAAGGTGTCCTATGACTTGGACAGCGACGTCATGGCGGCGATCGTTACGGATACCGTGACCGGGGAGTCAGAGGGCGTGAAGCTGACGAAGACGAACAATCCGCCTGCGGAGATTAATAATATTATTTTCCAAATGTGGAATACGCAGGATATGGCTACACAGCCCCCGGCAGTAACCGGGATCGACAACCTGAGGGTGTATATGACGGAAGAGGATACGGAACTGCCGGAACCTTCGACACCGCCGGAGCCCACTGAAACGCCGGAACCGGGGGAGATTGAGGTGCTTCTGCCGACAGATGCCTTTGACTATGCCGACAAGGCGGAAATGAAGGAAGCAGGCTGGACACTTTATTGGGCGGCGGATGAGAATGCGTCGGGACTGGAAGGCGGCGCGTTTAAGATTGGTTATGCAACGGACGGCCAAAACGGCGGCAGAATAGAAAAGACCCTTGACAGACAGTCAACAGGGATCTGGACGGCGGAATTTGACATCGCGCCGGACAGCAGCGCCACATCCAGCGCATATATAACCGAGAATGCAAGGTTCCTTCTGTTTGGCACGGATAATTCAATAAAGGTCGATACAGACAATGCTATGGAGATGCGGTACGTCGACGGGCAAATGTATCACTGTACGGCGGCGTATGACCTGGACAACGATATCATGGAAGTGACCGTTGAAAATACGACTACGGGAGAGAAGGAAACAATCAGGGATACAAGCCCGAAAGCGATACTGAATGAGATCGGGGTCATGCAATTCCAAACATGGGGCCACAACGATCCGGCGCGGGGCGTCATGATAGACAATGTTACGGTATATATGGGGAAGAAGGATCAGGAAGAGCCGGAACCCACACCATCGCCCGACCCGGAACGGGTAGACGTCCTTTACGAAAATAATTTTGACGACGCCGGTTCGGTAACTGATTTTTCCGAAGAAGCCGGCTGGACGCACGGATCCTTTAACGGGAAACACGGCGGCCTGCAGGACGATGGGACGGTCGCGCTGATAGACGAGGACGGAAACAAGTACCTGTATTTGGCGCATACACAGGAGAGCGTCCAAGCAGACGAATCGGTTTCCATTGCCTATGAATTCCCTGCTGTGACAAGCGGGCAGATCGTATACGATTATGATATTATGGTCGACGGGACCAACAGAGCATTCCTGCAGTACGGTTATTACGCTTACATGGATTACAGCATCGACAGGCAGGGGAATATATATAACGACTATTGGAGACCGGGCAACAGGAAAACGCTTCCCGCAGAAACGTTCGAGCCTTTAAAATGGTATCATGTAACGCTTACAGCCGACGCTACGAGCGCTATGTCGACGCTTTATATCACAGATAAGGAAACAGGCGCGGCCGTCGTCGACGTAGATATAGACGGTATGGGCAATAAGAATATCGGGCGCTTTGCAATCGACATTGTTGACAATCCAAGAACAAATGCCATAGGCGGCGCTTACATTGATAACCTGAGGATCACAAGGACCTATAAGGCGGCTGCAACGCCCAGGCCTTTGCCTGAGGAGAAGTTCAAATTTTCAGAGGACTTCAATTCGTACAACGACATTGATGGTATGCTCAGCAACGGCTGGTCCATACAGACAGATGAAACAAACACAGAGGAAAGCAAGATCGTTGGCGACGGCGCGGATAAGGCGTTTTATCTCGGATTGGACGCGCAAACAGACAATATCCAGGCCAAAAAAGGGTATGACACAGTAATTGCGGAAGGTAAGGCAAAACTCACCTTCGATATCATCCCGGGGGACAATGTCCTCACCTATGTCTGGATGGACGGAACCGGCGAAGGCGCCGGCAGCTCGTGGAATGCGAACAGGATATCCCTGATCGTATTCACCGGCGGGCAGATCGGCATAGGCGGGGCAGGAAGCGGCGTGAGCATGGCTGTTTGCAGCTATACGCCGGGCGTTCAGTACAATTGTTCAATCGTTATCGATCTTGAAAACGATACATTCACGGCCGATATCCGGAACGAGGCCGGCGCGCTTTTAGGCAGCGCAACCCTTGACTACAAAGAACATGCGGGGACGGATATAAAGAGCCTGACGGGGCTGACGCTTCAGCAGTGGGCCGCATCAGCAAACACCGGTTCAACATTTGATAATATCGTGGTTGAAAAGCTCCCGGAGGACGCGCCTGTAATTTCCGCCAGCCAGATGACGTTTGTGACAAACGGCGATTCGTCGTACAATTACAAGGCGGTTTCGACGCTCACGGACAGGATCCGGATCAACTGCGGCGCGGTTATGGATGCGGATACGCTAAAGGGGATCCAGCTGACATCTTCGGCAGGCGAGGCGGCAGTATATACGATTTCCGCAGAAGGGAACTATATCAATATTGATCTTGGAAAGACGCTGGCTCCAAACGAGACATACAGTATTGTGATCCCGGCGGAAGCTGCAAATATTGACGGCGTAACAATAGGCGCGCAGCAGACGCTTGTATTTACCACGAAGGATGACGCCGCATATACCGCGGCAGTCCAAAAGATCACGGTTGACGGCCAAGATGTGACAGGTATCAGCCAAATCAGGACGGGATCAGAGGTGACCGCAGAGATCAAGCTTGACAACGCTGCGGGCGAAGCAAAGAAGGCAGTAGCTATATTTAGTGTCTACGGCGCAGACGGCGTATTTATGGAAACGGCGTACCAGGTAATTGATGTCGGGGCCGGGGAAAAGCTTGAACAGCCGGTTGTGTTTACGGCAGGCGATATGACCGGTGCAACGGCTGTCAAGGTGATGCTTTGGGACGGCTTTGAAACAATAAAGCCGCTTTGCGATGGCAAAACTTTTGAATAATTGTCTTGTAGAATCTTCTGCAGGTTTTGTATGGAGCGCGGCCAGAGATGGCCGTGCTCCGTACAAGACACAAAAAAACAGAAC
>DVND01000028.1 GCA_018714645.1 Candidatus Avimonoglobus intestinipullorum | reverse complement strand
CTCTGCGAACTGTTTTTACAGGAGGTATTTAAAAAAGGAGACATCACGCTTCTGGACAGTGAAACAATTTTAACTATTAATAAATTTTTTGAAAACGATTTGAACGTGTCTGAAACATCGCGGCAGTTGTTTGTGCACCGGAACACGTTGGTGTACCGCTTGGAAAAGATTTATAAGCTCACGGGGTTGGATTTGCGGAAATTCGACCAGGCGATTATCTTTAAGGTTGCCATGATGGTGCATAAATATTTGGTGTCCAATTCTATGAAAATCTGACGGGTGGGAAATAATGATTGAGTTTGTGAATGTGACAAAGGTGTATGAGGGCGGCGTGGTTGCGCTTTCCAATGCGAATATCAAAATAGAGAACGGGGAGTTTGTGTTTTTGGTTGGTTCCAGCGGCGCCGGGAAAACGACTGTCACAAAGCTGATTATGCGGGAGGAAAACGTCACCGAAGGGGAAATTTACTTGTATGGAGAAGACATTACGAAAATTTCCCGCAAGGAAATCCCGTATCTGCGGCGGAAAATGGGCGTTGTGTTTCAGGATTTCCGCCTGCTGGAGGACCGGACGGTATATGAAAATGTGGAATTTGCGATGCAGATTGTGGGGATGTCCCGGCGGGAAATCCGGCGGCGGGTGCCCAATGTGCTGAACCAGGTAGGGCTGAATTATAAAGCGAAAATGTTCCCGCGGCAATTGTCCGGCGGGGAGCAGCAGCGGGTCGCGCTGGCGCGGGCCTTGGTGAATAATCCGTCGATCCTGATTGCGGACGAGCCCACCGGAAACCTGAACCCGAAAACGGCGATGGAAATTATGGAAATTCTGGAGAATATCAATTCTATGGGGACGACCATTATCATGGCGACCCATGCGAAGGATATTGTCGACGTGATGAAAAAACGCGTTATTGAGATTGAAGACGGCATTGTGGTCCGGGACGAGGTTGGAGGTGCTTATCACAGTGAAGCTGTCGAAGTTTAATTATTCTGTCGCCCAGGCGCGGAAGAACATGGTCCGCAATGGCTTGATGACCATTGCATCGTTGTTCACCATATGCAGCTGCCTGTTGATTTTGGGCTTATTTACGGTTCTGACCTTAAACGTGAATTACATATCGGAACAGATTCAGGATCAATGTGAAATACAGTTGTTTATCAATAAAGAAGTGGATGAAGCGCGGGTCACGGAAATCGGGGACGAGATTCTGAAAATCCCGAATGTTGAGGAAATCAGCCTGTTTTCAAAGGAAGACACTTTGGAATATGTGCAGGACAATATGTTTGAAGGCAATGAAGAGTTGGCGAATTTTGAGGATGACAACCCATTCCGGGATTCCTATAAAATCATCCTGTCCGATATTTCGCGGACGGATGAGACTGTGCAGCAGCTGGAGAACATTAAGGATGTAGCCCATGTGCAGAACAGCCAGGATGTTGTGAATGCGGTGATTTCCATGTCCAACACGGTGAAAAAGCTGAGCATTGTGGTCATGGCGCTGTTGCTGGTCGTAGCGGTGGTAATTATTGCAAACACGATCAAACTGACGGTGTTTAACCGCCGGAAAGAAATCAACATTATGAAATACATTGGCGCTACGGACCGCTTTATCCGGGTGCCGTTTGTCCTGGAGGGCATTATGATCGGGCTGCTGGGCGCGGTTATCTCCTTTGGGCTGATATCCTGGGGATATATTGCACTGACGTCGTTTTTGGAATCAATGCAGTTTGATATTTTTGAATTTATCACCTATGTGCAGCTTGCGCCGGTCATTGGAGGCGCGTTTGTGGTTGTGGGTTGTCTGATTGGTATTTTAGGGAGCGCTATTTCCATGCGGAAGTATCTGAAGGTATGAGATAGGAGCAAAAGGAATATGAACAAAAAGAAAAATTTGTTGGCGGGTTTGCTGGCGGCGGTGCTTTCCTTTACGGTTGCCGCGCCGGCCTTTGCTGCGAAAAGCGTCAGTGAACTGAAACAGGAAATGGCGGAGACGGAAGAGCAGCGGAAAAAGGCCGCAGAGGAAATCAACCAGAAACAGGCGGAGAAGGACGAGGTTGTGCAGCAGCGCAACGAGCTGGATCAGCAAATCAGCGGCGTGCTGGAGGATATTGAAGCCGTTGAGGAAACAATCCAGGAAAAAGACGATGAAATTGAACTGAAAAACGATGAAATAGGCGCGTTGCAGGATAAGATTGACCAGAATGAGGATAAGCTTAAAACCAGGATGCGGATCATGTACGAATATGGCAATGTTTCTTATCTGGAATTGATTCTGGAATCGAAGGGGTTAAGCGACCTGTTTACGAGAATCGGGGCGATACGGGATATTGTCGCCCATGACCAGGAATTGATTAACACCTATGTCAGCGCTCAGAAAGAGATAGAAGAAGCGCGGGCGGTCATTGAAAAAGAAAAAGAAGAGCAGGAAGAGGTCAAGGGAATCCTGGATGACAAAGAAGATGAATTAAAAGAATTGCAGGAAGAAAAAGACCAGATGATTGACTCCATCAACAGCGACATTGCGGAGCTGGAAAGGCTGGAAAAACAGGCACAGGAGGACTATGACGACCTGCAGGCGGAGTTGAATGCGGAGCTGGCCAAGAGTGCTAAAGGGTCGAGTGTCACCTATTCGGGCAATGGGAAATTCCTGTGGCCGGCGGCTGCGGGAGGACGGGTTTCTTCCAATTTCAATCCCAACAGGGTGCATCCGATCTTGGGGTATGTGCGCCCGCATAACGGGACGGATATTGCGGTGCCCATGGGCAGCAATGTGCTGGCGGGCGAAGCCGGCAAGGTTGTAACGGCCGGGTGGAACAACAGCTACGGATATTACGTGACCATCAACCACGGCGGCGGGTATGTGACGTTGTATGCGCACAACAGTAAGCTGCTGGTAAAGGCGGGCGATACGGTGACCCGGGGACAGGTGATTGCAAAAGCCGGTTCCACAGGCAATTCCACCGGCCCCCATATTCATTTTGAGGTGCGGATCAATGGAACGCCGGTGGATGCAATGAATTATGTGTAAAAACGGTTGGGATGGTATATGCCATCCCAATTTTTACCTTATACCGGAATGAAATGGAACAAAAACGCATAAAATAAATTATTCGGTGGTATTGGAGGACAGCTTTGTGAATAAGAAGAAAACATATATCATAACAGTAATTGTCACAGCGGTGGTAGTTTGTTTCCTTACAAATGTATGGCGTGATATTTCATTTGTGCAGAACAATGGGAAAATTTTGAGCAAACTTGGCCAGATTGCGGGATATTTAAAAGAGGACGGGCTCTATGCGGTGGACGAAGAAAAGCTGATTGATTATGCCGCGCTGGGCATGACGCTTTCTGTGGACGATCCTTATACAAATTATTACCCAAAGGAGCAGTTTGAAAACTATACGG
>DVND01000027.1 GCA_018714645.1 Candidatus Avimonoglobus intestinipullorum | reverse complement strand
ATTATGGCAAAAACTTTACAAAAACGGCGAAATAGGGTATGATAGATATTAGGGTTAAAGGAGTTGAGAACAGGATGAAAAAATGTCTGATTGTGGTGGATTATCAAAATGACTTTGTGGACGGCAGCTTGGGTTTTGACGACGCAGGCGCTGTTGAGCAGGCGCTCTGCAGGAAAATTGAGCAATATCTGGAACAGGGCGGGGATGTGGTTTTTACGTTTGATACACACGACCGCGCCTATCTGCAGACGCGGGAAGGGCGCGATCTGCCGGTTGCCCATTGTATTAAGGATACGGACGGATGGAAGCTTTACGGAAAAGCAGGCGCTTATCTTGGCCGCGCTGCGAAGGCGTTTGAAAAGAAAACTTTTGGCAGCCTGGAGCTGGCGGAATATCTGAAACAAACAGGTTATGATCAGGTTGAATTTGTGGGCGTGATTACAAATGTCTGCGTCCTGTCCAATGCGGTGCTGGCGAAGGCCGCCCTGCCTGAGGCGGAGCTTATCGTTGATGCGGCATGCACGGCTGGGCCGGACAGGGATTTGTGCGAGAAGACGTTCGATGTGCTGGAAGGGCTGTATATACGCGTTTTGAACAGAAAAAACAATTGAGGAGGCACAGGGTGGAAGTGAAAAATTTACTGGCGGCGCAGTCGGGCGGGCCGACCACCGCAATCAATGCAAGCCTGGCCGGGGTTATTGCCGGCGGGTTGCAAAGCGGCAATGTGGGAACGGTTTATGGTGCGGTACATGGTATCGAGGGCGTCCTGAATGAACAAATAGAGGACATCGGCGGGCTGGATCTGGAGCTTTTAAAGCAAACGCCCGCCGCATACTTGGGTTCCTGCCGGAACAAGCTGCCGGAGGCAGACGAGGATCCCGCCGTCTATGAACGGATTTTTCAGGTTTTTGCCGCATATAATATTGGGTATTTTATCTATATCGGCGGCAATGATTCTATGGATACGGTCAGCAAACTGGCCATGTATGCAGAGCGGAAGCATATTGATATTGCGATCATTGGGGTACCCAAAACCATCGACAATGATCTGGAATTTACGGACCATACGCCGGGGTTCGGCAGCGCCGCAAAATACATCGCCACCACTGTTTCTGAAATTGCCCAGGATGCGCGAGTATATTTTCTGAAATCGGTCACAATTGTTGAAATTATGGGCAGGCATGCGGGCTGGCTCACTGCGGCTGCGGCGCTTGGGCGAAATGCGGACAATGCCGCGCCGCACCTGATTTACCTGCCGGAGGTGGTTTTTTCAAGGACGGCGTTTGTCCGGGATATACGGGAACAATTCGAAAAGGGCATACATAATGTGGTGGTTGCGGTTTCGGAAGGCATCCGGGACGAGGCGGGACAGTTCATCTGCGACAGCGCATCTGCGGCGCTGGATGCCTTTGGGCACAAGATGCTCAGCGGCGCGGGCAAGGTTTTGGAGCATCTGGTCGCAAACGAAATCGGCTGTAAAGTGCGGAGCATTGAATTGAATGTGCCCCAGCGCTGCGCGGGGCATTTGCGCTCCAAAACAGACGTCGAAGAGGCCTTTGCAATCGGGCGGGCCGGCGCACGCGCCGCGGCTTCCGGGGAGACCGGGAAAATGATGGCGTTTGCGCGCGTTTCGCAGAAGCCCTATGAGATCCGGATTGTCAGCGCGCCGGTCGGGCAAATTGCAAACAGGGAAAAAACAGTGCCGCCGGAATACATTGACGGGCGGCATGATGTGACGGCGGCAATGCTGGACTATTTGACGCCGCTGATCCAGGGCGAGGTGGACGTGCAGTTCCGGGATGGGCTGCCTGTGCATCTTTATCGGAAATAAAAAAGAGCGTATGCTCTTTTTTTATTTCCCCAGATGGAATTGGCGGAAGGCGCTGGGCGTTTTATGGGCCTCTTTTTTAAACAGCTGGATAAAATAGCTGACGCTGTGAAAGCCGCATTCCAGCGCTACCTCCGCAATATCCTTGCCGGGTGCGGACAGCAGGAGCGTCTTTGCTTTTTGCAGCCGCAGGCGCAAAAGCAGTTCAAAGGGGCGCTGGCCGTAAGCAAGTTTAAACAGGCGGCAGTAATGGGCGCGGGAAATGTTGCAGCAGGCTGCCAGGTCAGACAATTCGATTTCTGATGCCAGATGCCGTTTCATGTAGTCAATGGAGGGGCGCAGCCGTTGTTCCAGCGCACCGGATTTCCCGTAATCGATTTCGCTTTTTACGCACAGCAGCAGCTGATACAGCAGGACAGAAGCCTGCTCCTGCCAATTCAGCGCACTGTTTAAGCGGCAGATATCCCTGTGGAGGGCTTCGATTTCCGGGAGGTTATTTGTTTTGTATATCCCGCCTTCTGTGCCCAAAACGGAAAAGACGCCGTCCCCGCCAAAGGTGATCCAAAGCGTTTCCCAGGGCGTGGTTTCGGGTGTGTAGAGATGAGGGGTGCCTGGCGGATAGTAGAGGATGGAGGCGGGGGAGAGGGATACCGTCCCGCCGGATAACGCCGCCGTCCCCACGCCGGTTTTGGTGATCAGCAGCTGGTGGTGTTCGATGCCGTGGGGACGGTTGATTTGGGTCTGGTGCTCCTGCATGCCAACAGTCGCCACGAAGAAGGGCAGGCGCAGGTCTTTTTCGGATAAAATCGGGAAGATATAATCATTGTACATGGAAGTGCCCCTTTGCAAATATATTGATATAAAATGTGAATATGTTGTTATTGATTCTGGATATATCTCATGATAATATACTAATATAATGAAATTGGAAAGTCAAGTTAAAAATTGGAGGGATGTACATGGAAAAAAAATTGCCGGATTGGCAAAACATGCAGGTGATGCACCGGAACCGGATGGACGCCCATGCAACAATGGTGCCTTATGGGAGCGAAGAAGCGGCGCGGAGCGGATTCCGGGGACGGTCGGAGCAGTTCCGCCTGTTGAACGGGATGTGGAAATTTCAGTACTGCGATACGGCCATGGACGCGCCCGAGGGCTTCGAGGCGCCCGAATACGAGGACTGCGACTGGGACGGGATTCCCGTACCGGGCTGCTGGCAGGCCCATGGATACGGATATAAAAACTATCTGAATGTGCGCTATCCGTTCCCGGTGGATCCGCCAACTGTGCCCTATGAGAATGCCGTGGGCTGTTACCGCCAGCCATTTTTCATCCCGAAGGAATGGGGGGATAAGCGGATACATATTGTGTTCGGCGGCGTTTGCAGCGCGTTTCACCTGTGGGTGAACGGCAAAGAGGTTGGGTTCAGCCAGGGGACGCACCTTCCGTCTGAGTTTGACATCACGGACTTTGTGCAGGAGGGGGAAAACCTGCTGGCGGTGCAGGTGTACCGCTGGTGCTATTCCTTCTACATGGAAGCCCAGGATATGTGGAAATTCAACGGGATTTTCAGAGAGGTGTATCTGGTTGCGCAGGATGAGACGGATTTAAAGGATATCGCCGTGAATACGGCGTTTGACGCGGATTACCGGGATGCAAAGCTGGCGGTGCGGGTGCAGGCAAGCCGTGCGGACGGGGCTGTGGCGGTATGCGTCAAACTGATGGATGGCGCCAGGACGGTATTTGCAGCGGAAAAGCCGCTGGCGGAAACTGTGGAATTTACTGCAGAGATCAAAGCGCCGCGGCAATGGACGGCAGAAACGCCGTATTTATATGATTTGGTGGCATATTTGACGGACGGAAGCCGGGAATGGGCGTTTTACAATACAAAAGTCGGGTTCCGGCAGGTGGAAATCCGGGACGCGATGCTGCTGGTGAACGGGAAGCAGGTAAAGCTCAAGGGCGTTAACCGGCATGACACGGATCCGGACAAGGGCTATGCGGTCTCTTATGACGACATGGTGCGGGATATCCGGCTGATGAAGCAGCATAATATCAATACCGTGCGGACGTCCCACTATCCCAATGACCCAAAATGGCTGGAACTGTGCGACGAATACGGGCTATATGTCATTGACGAGACGGATATTGAGACCCATGGGTTCTGTGACGTTGGAAGATGGGAATACATTTCGGACGATCCGGCCTGGGAGGCGCTCTATGTTGACCGGGCGGAGCGGATGGTGAAGCGGGACAAAAACCATCCATCTGTCATTATCTGGTCGTTGGGGAACGAATCCGGCGACGGCTGCAACCATCGGGCGATGGCAAAATGGATCCGCGGCTATGATAACACCCGCCCGATCCACTATGAGAGTGCAGGGGAAGCGGACTATGTGGATATTTTCTCGCGGATGTACGCAGACTGCCAATTCTGTGAAGAGGTGGGCCGGCGGGAAAACGACCCCAGGCCGTTTTTCCAGTGTGAATATTCCCATGCCATGGGCAATGGGCCGGGCTCGCTTGAGGATTATCAAGACCTATACTATAAATATGACCGCTTGATTGGGGGCTGCATTTGGGAATGGGCAGACCACGGCATGCGGGAATTTGACGAAAACGGGAACCAGGTCTTTCGCTATGGCGGAGACTATGGCGAATGGCTCCACGACAATCATTTTTGCTGCGATGGCCTGTGTACGCCGGACCGCGCGCCGCATTCCGGGCTGCTGCACTACAAAAAGGTGATCCAGCCGGTGCTGGTGCACGGGAAAGACGTGCAAAACGGATGGATTACGATCACGAACAAATATGATTTTTTGGATTTGTCCCATTTGTGCTGTTTCTGGTCTTTGCTGGAAAATGGGGCTGTCATTGAGAGCGGCATGCTGGACGGGTTCCATACAGAGGCGCACCAGTCTGAAGATATTCAGATCCCATTTCACAGCGCGCTGCAGGCCGGGCGCGAATATTTCTTAAACGTGCGCTTCTGCCTGAAGAACAGTACAAAATGGGCAGCGGCGGGGCATGAGACGGCGTATGCACAGGTGGCGCTGACAGCGCCTGCGGCACTGCTCCCGATGGCGCCGGCGGCGGGGACGCTGCAGATGACGGAGGACAGCCGGGATATCCTGATAGAAGGGGCCGGATTCCAAATTGTATTTGGCAAAAAGTCGGGAACGATTGACAGTTATGTTTACAATGGCGTGCAGCTGTTGGAGCAGGGGCCGAAGCTGAACACCTTCTGGGCTTATACAGACAATGATGTGCCGTTTGTGCAGAAGTGGAAGGAAGCCGGTTTGGACCATCTGGAACAGTTCATACGCTCTGTATCGGTGGCGGAAGCGGCGGACGCCTACGTGACAATCAAAGTGGAAGCGGTATTGGCGGCATCGTCGTTTATGCCGGCGTTCCGGGTGCAGTACACCTATAAAATCCATGCTGACGGGGGCATCGAATTGACTACGGCGGAGCAGCCGGGGCAGCCCAAATTGGGAATGGATTTGCCCAATTTGCCGAAAATCGGGCTGCAGATGCGGCTCCCGGCCGGATTTGAAAGGGTGGAATGGTATGGGTATGGGCCGATGGACAATTACCCGGACAAACAATCGGGTGCGACGGTTGCCCAATACAGCGCCGGCGTAGACGAACTGTTTGAAAACCATATCTATCCCCAGGAAAACGGGAACCGCGGCGGGATCCGCTGGGTGGCGCTGCACAATGCGCAGGGTGCGGGGGTGTTCGTCACGGCCCAAACGCCGCTCAATTTCAGCGCCCGCCACTATACCGATGAAAATATGTATGCGGCGCAGCATACGAATGAACTGGAGCGGCTGGATGCCGTGGTATTCAATGTGGATTACAAGGTATCCGGTGTCGGCAGCGGCAGCTGCGGGCCCGCAACGCTGGAGCAATATCAGATAAAGCCGCAGGAGGAGCAATTTACCGTGCGGTTTATCCCATATAACTGCCAGGAAACCAGCGGCGCAGGTTTGTACGAGGTGGTTACAACATAAAAAAGAAGCCCTAAGGGCTTCTTTTTTATGTTTGATGCTTGACGCGGCAGACAGAGATGATATAATAGAAAGAAATGATGCATTAGGAGGCGTCCCATGGAAGAATTGTTATTAAAGGCGATTACCTATGCGTATCCTGAAAGAATCCCGGTGGAGCTGTCCGTGCTGCCTGCGGCGTGGCTGCGGTATGGGGAGGAGCTCGCAAGAGTGGTGCGGGGATTCCCGGATTTCCGCGATAAAATCCCGGATTTGCAGCATCCGGAAACCTTCATACCACCCAGCTACCATGTCGGTTCTTTTCAAGATGAATGGGGCTGTGTGTGGGAGAATGTCGAAGAGGGGATGGAATCCATTGTGACGGGCCATCCGGTTCCCAACCGGGAGG
>DVND01000001.1 GCA_018714645.1 Candidatus Avimonoglobus intestinipullorum | reverse complement strand
ATATCCATTGGGATGATTGCGGTTGCTGCCTGAAAAGTCGATATAATCTTTATATTCCAGCATTTTTGTGCTGACCGCCTGCATATCGACCAGAGCGATATCATCACCCGTATCCGCAAGCGCCGCCATCGCATCCCGGAATTCTGCCACCCGGGTATGATTCGTATCGCTCAGCTCCTGGTTCGGGAGGTATCCCGCTCCGAGGATAAACTCTGCATCCGGATTCACCGCCCGGATCGTGTCGATCATCTCTTCAAAGTTCGCCCGGAACTGCGCTACAGACATCCCTTGCCCATACGCATCGTTGGTGCCAAACGCAAGGATCACCAGATCCGGCTTGTATGCCGCAGCAGCTGGCGCCTGCATGACACCCCAGTCAGAAGTCTTTCCACCCTGGGACAGGTTGGTCATTGTAATTTCAGATTCGTAGCTGTTTTGCAGCAAGCGGGCAAACGAATCCAAATATCCGCCTTCGTTTGCGCCCGAATTTGAACCCGCCGAAATACTGTCCCCAATCGCCACGATCTGCACCGGCTCGCCGGCCTCCAATTTCGCTTTGGTCTTCGGCAATTCGGAGGACGCGGGGCTCGCCTGTCCCCAGCCGCTGATCTCATTTGCCTTATGGGTATAGGTCACCAGTAATTGATCCTGCCATAATTGCTCGTCATAGTAAATCAAACCATCTTTCCCAGGCGCATCATTCTCGTCGAGATTCACAAACACATCCTCATAGGTCAAATACTTGGCGCGGGAATACTCTGTCAGTACCAGCCGCTGGGCGTCGCTGTCCCAATAATAATCGTAACCTTCAATGTATTCCACATCTTGCGTGGCATTCCTTACCGAAAGGATCTCAATCGGTTCATACATCAGCTTCGCCTGGGGCAGGCCGCCGTCCTCTCCCGTCAGCATTGTGACCGACTCCGTATATGCAATAGTGGAATTGTAATACGGCACTTGCGTCTGCATAAAATCGAACAGGCCGGGCGCCGTCAGGCTCTTGATCAGCGTAGGCAGCTTCAACCCTTCCAATACCTCCAGCCGCACTTCACAGTCAGAAATCAGCAGGTTTTCGTTGCGCTCTGTGCGCAGGAACGGCGTTTTTACCGTAATCTGCTGGCCCGGGTTCACCGTCACTTCCGTCTCAACCCGCTGCTTTTCAACGCCCTGCTCGCTGTAAGTCAGCACCAGCGCCTTGGTCTGGGGTTCTGCGGTATGGTTTTCAAAACGTACAGACCCGCGCAGGACCGGCTCGCCCATATAATACGTCGTCCCGGCCTTGACCTTCAGCGGCTGCCCCACCGTATTTTCAATCTGCAAATTGTTGATACGGAAATTGGTGGGCGTTGCAGGGACGGTTTTCACCAAATGTACATAATCCATCCGGAATGACAGCCATCCCTGGCTATTGACCACCGCCCTGAATTGGATGGTATTGTCCCCCGCTTTTAAATGCAGGTTTGGGAATTGGTATCTGATAAATTCATTGTTATTATGTAATTTTTCTAATTCCTTTACAGTTGAACCGTCCAATGTCAGCTGTTCCCCGTTGACAGAAACCGTATACGGGCTGACCCATTGATCCCCCGCATAATTATTTGCCACTGTGTAAAATTCATATTCCCCATCCTCCTGCACGTTGACCGTATAGGTGTAGGTTGCATATTCGTCCGCCGCCGCGTTTGTCGACCAGGCTTGTTTGATTGTGTCGCTCTCTTTGACGTCGTCATAAGCAGTAGAAATTGTGGGCTGCCGCTTTCCGTCCGAAACGACAATCACCGCATCCTTATCGTTATACAGCTTCACCTCGTCCCCGGGCATCGTATCCGAATAATCGCCCGTAATCACGTTGGCTTCGTTGATATTGCTGATTTTCGCAGGCTCAGCCAGCGGCGTCATATCCCCAACGCCGTCCCATGCAAACAATTTTATTTCACAGTTATCCAACGCTTCCGGCGCTGTAAACAGCTTTTGGGAAACATAGTCCGCTTCCTCATAGCTGCCCGGAAGATCAAATGCCTCAATAGACATGTCATACAGTGCGCCGCCGTTATAAACCGCAGCTACAATCTGTAGCTCCTGATCCTCCTGCGCCATATTGATCATTTTAGAACCGATATAGAAGGGTTCGCCGCCGGAAAGCCCCTCCGTCATTTCCTCGCCGGCGCTGTCATAGAGCACCACTTCCGGCAAAATAACCGTCTCCATGCTTGTGGAATTGACGTTGGTCAACTCGATGTAGTCCACATGGAACACCTTGCGCCCTTCATTGTCCCCGGGGGCCGTCACCAGGCCGGTGGGGGTAAAGGTAATGGTATTTTCGCCCGCGTTCAGCGCAATGTCCGCATAACGGTACAAGGTCAGGTCCGCGCCCAGCCCCAGCAGCGCCTTCTGCTCCTGTAATGCGTTATAATTGACCGCAACAGGCGTGCCGTTTACCATGATTTCATATGGGCTGTAGAACGCACTGTCAAAGGCGGAAGTGGCCGCCCGGAAGATATAATCCCCTGTCTCCGGCGCATTAACCGTAAAGGTCACAGATGCAGCTTCCGCCGCGTCCGCATTAATTTGCTGCATCGCATCGCTTCTGAGAATCTGCCAATATGTGTCTGCATCCTTGTCAACCGCAACGGTTTCCCCCTCATACGCCGCCTTGTCAGAAGTGATGCGCATATCCGGCTTCTGCTCCTTTTTCGGATATGCATACGGCACCGGCGGGGTATTGGTTTCCTGGATCTCCACATAATCCATCCACATGGTGTACGCGTTTGCATTTGCCTGTGTCGGCGTATCCCACATCAGCGTCAGCGTATGTTCCCCGGCTGACAGCGTTTCAATTAAATTATAATAATATTTAAACAAACTCCCGCCCAGATCCTGGCTCTCGCGGGTCAGCTCCGCATTCACAGGATAATACGGGCCATCGTCTATTTTAATGGAATAGGGGCTATAGTACTGGTTTTCATAGGGGCCTGTCACCGCGGCGAAGGAGTAATTGCCTTCCTCCGGGATTGTAAACGGGAATTCAAACCGGTACCCGCCCGTTTTTACGGGGTCATACACTGTAACGCCTGCAAACCTGCCGCCGGTTGCCGCCGCGTTTGTCAAATATTCAAACGCCCCAATATAATCCGGCCCATTCCATTGCCTCGCCGCTTCCGCTTCCACGCGGATCAGGTCGGCAAACTGGATGGTAAGCGTATATGTGTTTTGCGCGCCGGTTGCCGCCCCCGTCACAAGCACGCGGATCGTGTTTTCGCCCTCCGCAAGCGGGACATTGCCGTCCTCATAAACCACGCTGCCGTCCCCGTTCGTGATCTGGACCGTATCTGCCTCATTTGTTTTGTCAACTGTAATTGCCGCGGTGCTGCCGCCCAAATCCGGGCTGGTATATTCCAATGCATAAGCAAACTGCTGCTCCGCAAATCCGCTGATAGCGCTGCCGTTGACATTGATCGCGCCAAGCGTCGCTTCCGGCCGTGTAATAACAATTGTATACGTGTTGGAGGGCAGCCCGCCCACCGGATCGGACACCGTAACCTTCACGGTGTTTTCTCCAAATTCCAGCGGTACTACGCCGTCCGGCGCAGGTATATCACCGTCTCCGTACGTGACAGCCACTTCATAGCTGTCCAATTCCGGGACCGTGTTGATCAAAACAGATTCCACATTGCCCGGAACGGCTGCCGTATATTCTTTCCTGTATGCATTGAACGCCGGTGAAAGGCTTGCGCCAGACACAGTGAGATTCCGCAGCAGCGCCTCTTCGATTTCCGGAATGTCTGCCATCCGGGTAAAACCGATACAATCTACATAAAACCACACTCTGTCGAGGACGCATACCTCATCCGCTTTCAAAATTAGTATATTTTCGCCTTCCCTTAGTTGTACATATTCTTTCACTGTGTTTTTCGCAAAATCCGCACCAGCATCATAGGATTCCTGTACTGCTGTGTTTTCCGCAGGGTCAGCGTTCCCGGAAACAAGCTCTACAAACGCGCTCTCGTTTAAGCTGTACCGCACCTTGGATTGGAACTTATACGTAGCGGCAGAAGGCACGCCATAAAGCACCATTTCATACAAACCTGCAGAGGGTGCGTCAAATTTATACGCCAGTTGCGTCGTCCCGCTTGCAACATGGGATCTTTCAAATTTCCCTCCGCTGCATCCAGCGCTTGAAAGTGTATTATATGTATCCGTGCTGTTTTCCGTGTCTATATAAGCTTGATTTTCCCCTTCAAAAAAGATATCGTGTGTATCAATTGTCGCCGCCCAAGCCGCAGCAGGAAACATGGTAACAGCTACCATAATCGCCGTTAACAATGCGATTATTTTTTTCTTCATCCGTTTTCCCTCCTTAGCACAGTTGTTTTTTGTTATTTAAGGCTGTTCCAATCCTCTAAGCATATTTATGCGCCAAACCACGTATCAATCCATTCTGCGCTTTTGTCCGAAAAAGTGCCTTTTGCCAATCCCTGCTGCGGGTCGCCTGACACAGTGATGATATCCTCTACCGCAAATTCCTTCATACAAATTTCCGGCTTTATATATTCTTTCATTCCATTCGCGCTCCTCTCTTATTCGATAAAATCATTCACGCACTGTGCCGTGTCGCTGTCAATGACAATGTTGAAAAAGTGCACGTCGTCTTCGCCTGCAAATTTTACATAGGACATGGCGTACAGCTTTTCCCCAAAATATTCCGGAGGGATTTTTATCAAATCTGCCGTATAGGTATCCCCATCCTTAATTTCGGACGCTTCCTCCGTATACGTTACAATTGCGCCGTCTGCAAGCATATTATCATCCTCAAAAACCGTCTCAGGGATGATATACGTGCCGAATGCTTCCACCTCCGGCGCATCGCCCGTCAGGTTGAATTTTGTGATAAACCGGAATACCCCCGTTCCATCCGCCGCAACGGCTGCGTCTGATATCTCATGGGTTAGGTTTAGTTCATACGGATCCTCTTCCTCAACCTTTGTAAAACCGACACAGTCAATGTAAGAAGAAATCCGTTGAAGGCTGTTTAATTTGCTGGAATCTAAAATAAATGTGACCGTATTTTTCCCCTCTTTCAGTTCCACAGGTACTAATGCGGTATTTTTTGCAAGATTAACATTTGCATCATAATCCGTAGATACAACCGTATCTTCTTGTTCCGGAGCACCGCAAATCATCTTTATTGGTTCGCTGCCATTTATGCTGTAGCTAACCTTGGACATAATATTATAATTATTTCGTGCGGGTGTTCCATAAACTGTTAGCGTATACATTCCAGCGGAAAGCGCCGTAAATTGGAACGTCACTTTCCCTTCACTTCCAACAACATTTTCTAAAGCTCGAACATTCATCACATTTACATTTGTCACCTTCCCGGTTGCACTTGCATTTGTAAGATTTTCATAACTTTGTGTTCCCACCGTCTGGTCTTGCACTAGCAGTTCTTCTCCGTATTCTCTCACATCTTCCGCTTCAAAAAAGATATCATGTGTATCAATTGTCGCCGCCCAAGCCATTGATGGGAACATTGCGGTCAATGCCATCGCCGCTGTCAAATTGTATGTTATTTTGTAATAAGAACCTGCTGCTTTGTCCCGTCCCATTCCACCTGCGCGCCCAGCGCTTCCGACACCGCCCGGATGGGGACCAGTGTCCGTTCATCCACAATCTGCGGCGGCACGTCAAGCGCAATCCGTTCGCTTGCTCCCTCCAATACATTGGTCTTCACAAGCACATCCATGCCAATTTCCATCAAAATGACGCGTTCTCCATGGGTGGCAATAATCATCTGTCGGTCTCCCACCCAGGTCACATCTGCGCCCAGTTCCTCAAACACAGGGCGCATCGGGACCAGCACCCGGTCTTCATATAGCAACGGCGGCACGTCAAAATAGACCGTGCCGCCGTTAATAATAACAGAGATGGTGCGCTCCTAGGCAAATACGGGCGCGGCAAACAGGAGCAAAGCTGTTAAAATGAATGCCTTTATATGCCTCGCCATGGTATTTCCCTCCATATGCGTTTATTCATGTTGTTTCCGCACCGAAGTGCATTATTATTTAGAAGAAATGTTTATTATTTCTCATTTTCGTAATCCAGGTAATTTGTCTGGAATTCATTCGCTGCATCTGCCATAATCTGTGCGCAGTCTGCATTTTCATTATTCAGGACGTTCTGGATGCACCTGTCTAAGATTTGGTACAAATCCTGCGCGCAAACCGGTTCTTCCGTCTGGAATTCCAACCCGGTCTTGTCATTGTAGAGTTTTATATGGTTGATGTTAACATTGCAGTATTTATCCCTCAATTCTTTATTGTATTGATACACCTCAGAATCCTCGCCCCACAGGCTCAGGTCTTCAATACCAATGATCATACCATTTTCAACATCTGTTTTAACGTTATTTTCCATCTGTACCTTTGCATCCTCTGTCAGATTTGGAGATACGCCTATGAATTCCAGCCATTTAAATCCTGCATCGATCTCTTCCGGCGTTGCATCGTTCACAAAGACGCGATAGTCGCCGCCGATCAATGTGACGTGGCGCTCCGGCCCTGCCGGCATCTGCGCGTAACCGAGCGAATCCTTGCTCATACCGTAGTTTCTAATCGGGATCCTCGCCTGGCTGGGATGCCCAAAAGACATTGCAACCTGGTTTGTACCAATCAGCTTCGATGTTTCTGCATTGTTTACCAGTGTGTTCTGCGGAAGCAGGTCATATTCCCATTTCAAATCCTTGAGGTATTGCAGCGCTGCAATACATTCCGGAGAATTAAAGGTCGCCTGCCAATTCCCGTCAGCATCCTGTTCCATGAATGTCCCGCCAAAGTTCCATGCCAGCACGGTGAAGTTCCAGCCGCCGCCGCCTTCTGTCGTCGGGAAAACAAATGCCGGTACACCTGTTTTTTCCTTAATGGTCCTACCAACTTCAATCAATTCGTCGAACGTTTTCGGCGCCATTGGCGTTCCGTCCTCCTCTACCAAACCAGCCTGTTCAAACAAATCCATGTTCAGGATCAAGCCCAATGAATACATGCTGCCTGGGACGAGGTACAGTTTGCCGTCACGGGAAGCGCTGTTAAAGATCACTTCGTTCATGTTGTCATAATAGCCATACTCTTTCGCAGCGTCTGTAATATCTGCCGCATAACCCATATCTACAATTTTATCCACTTCAGTAAAGTGCGTTGTGTACAACGTCGGGAGTGTCCCCCCCTCTGCCTTTGCAGTAAAGGTCTGAACGTCATAGCCATATTCATCAGGAATAATTTCAATATCCGGATATGCTGTTTCAAACGCTTCCTTTGTCTTCATCTGGTTGTCATACAAGGTTTTATTCCCCTCCTGGTCGGGCCAGTTCCCCACCACAAGCTGCGTCTTGCCGGAGTCCGCAGTATTCTCCCCTTCCCCGGAATTCCCGCAGCCACAGACACTCAGCAAGAGTGTACCCGCTAAAATTGTTGCCAAAAGTTTTTTCATCGTTTTTCCTCCTCACATTTTTATATTAATTTATTAAAATAAATTACAACATAAAATAAACCGCTTTACCCTTTAACGCCGCCGATATTAATGCCGCCGATGATCTTGCGCTGGAATATCGCATAGATGATCAGCTGCGGCAGCACTGAAAACAGCAGCACCAGCATCTGGTAGTCCATCGTGTATTCAAACGTC
>DVND01000026.1 GCA_018714645.1 Candidatus Avimonoglobus intestinipullorum | reverse complement strand
CCGGTTCGTACTGGTTCACCTCATCCGGAAAAAGCGTCTGCTGTCCCGCAATATATCTGTATCTCTCATTTCTTATTTTAACATATATAACCCCCAAAAGCAAGAAATTTTTCTAAATTTTGCATATATAGACGCGCCCGTCCGCTGGATCCCCCCCGCAAATCGGAATTGGGACAGGGTTCTTGAATACGGTTAAAAACGCCCGTTTTTTATAGCGACATTATACCATATTTATATCACCAAAAGTAATTGATTTTTCATAATTTTTATGTGATAATGTTTCTATATAATCTTATCAAGCATATCGATGCTTGATTTTTAAATCCGGCATTTTGAAACGATTCAATTGCAGGGGGCTGTTCCATCGCCGCATTGCCGGCAGCGATTTGGGGGATGCCGCAAATGCCGGTGCACTTTTGCCGTTGTTGACAGCGGATCTATATCCGCCGGCAGCGGGAAACAGGAGATCCATAAAGGCAATCGGGGCAAATTCAAAAAGCATACGAAAGGAGAAACGCAAATGAATCTGAAAAAATGGATGGCGGCGTTATTGGCATCGTCGATGGCGCTGGCAAACACTGCGGTTATGGCAAACGCCCAGGAGGTTCGGGTGGAAAGCCTGAAATTCTATCAGCTGACCGAGGACGGCGGAAAAATTGCCACGGAATACCGGGATATCGGGACGGATATTGTCCGTTATCAAAAGGAAACAACCGCATTGACCACAGGTACTATTCGCGTTGTGGCAGAAGTGGCGAACGACGCCGATGTGCAAAAAGATGTGACGCTGTTTGCAGCGCTTAAAACGGACGACGGCGTTGCAAAAACGCTGGCAGGCGGCGAAACGTATACCCTTGACCAGGCTGAATCCAAAAAACTGACGGCGGACATCACCGTTGAAGCAGGCAAAAATTATACGCTGGAAACGTTTCTATGGGATTCGGCGGCGGGGATGACGCCCCTGGAGAACAAAACCGTTCTTTCACCCGGCCCGACAGACCTGGCATTTTCATTTGCAGAACCGTATGACCGATCTAATCCATCAATTATCCTGTCATGGAACGGGAACGGGGATATCGCCTCATATGATGTGTATGCAGAAGGCGTGTTCATGGGCAATACCGATCAAACGACCTATACCCTGGACCTGGAGCCATACACGCCTTACCGCATATCTGTTGTCGGGAAGCGCGCGGACGGCACGCTGACAGCGCGCAGCAACGAGATTTATATGATGACAGAGGATACGGTCGAAAGCCAGCAGCAGCGCATGAGCCAATGGGAGGACGACCGTTTTGGCATGTTCATCCATTGGGGCGGCTATGCTGCATTTGCCGGCAAGTTTCAGGGGATCAACACCGAAGGGCAGGAGGTAGACTACGACTGCGCCGGCGGACAAAACGGCTCCTATGCGGAGTGGATTAAGTTCGGCGCGCACATCCCGGACGATACATACAAAGCTTATGTGGAAGAACACTTCACTGCCGAAAATTATGATCCGGCAGAATGGGTCCGCATTGCGAAGGACGCAGGCATGAAGTATATCATCCTGACCAGCAAGCATCACGAGGGCTTGGCGCTGTTTAATACGGCAGTCGAAAATGGATGGAGTGCAGAGGACACGGCGGCAAAAGCGCGTATCTCCATGCTTGAGGAACAGGATATGCTCAAACAGCTGATTAAGGAAGCCGCAAAGGAAGGCATCCGTGTCGGCGTATATTATTCACAGGCCATTGACTGGGCGCAGCCCGGAAGCATGGGCTGGCAGCCGCAGCGCGTGGCGCGGTGGTCGCAGGAGGAAAGAGACGCGCTGAAACAAGAGTTGATCAACGCAGGATTCACCGCAGAACGGGCTGATGAATGCATTTATTCTTTGATGGGGAACTGCGGCTATGACCTGTCAGAAAAAATGATTGATGAAGTGATTGTTCCCCAGGTGGAGGAATTGATGAACCTGCGTGTCGAAGTAGACGGCAAGGAATACGGCATTGACACCCTTTGGTGGGATATGGGGCAGAAGAATTACCCCGAATTCAACTACAAAATTATGAAAAAGGTCGTCGAGCTCGACCCCGAAAAGAAGATTATCAATAATAACCGGATTTTGCATTCCGGCCAATATACAACGATGCCATTTGACTTCGTAACCCCTGAACAGAGCATCCCGTCCGCGCCGGAATTCCCCTACTGGGAAACCTGCATGACCATGAATAACAACTGGGGCTATGCCGAATCCGACCATGATTTCAAACCGTCGGGCGACTTGATTGCAAAGCTTGTGCATATCGCAAGCATGGGCGGGAATTTCCTGTTAAATGTAGGGCCGAAGGCAGACGGAACCTTCCCGGATGAATCGGTACAGCTGCTCAGTGCAGTCGGCGATTGGATGGAAGCAAATGGGGAATCCATTTATGCGACTTCCGCCAATCCATTTACAGGCGATTTTTCATGGGGGACTGCGGCCGCAAAGGAAAATAAAATATACCTGCACATTTCACAGTGGGACGGGATGGGGCAGCTGTTTGTCCCGGGCCTGAAAACAGAACCGGTATCCGCACGCCTGATCACAGGACCGGACACTTCTGCCCCGCTGGATATCGCGCCGTCAGAACGGTACGGCGGATACGTCCTGTCGGGAGAAGCGCTAAAGGGCGCTGCGCCGTATACGGCAAGCTCGGTGGTTGTACTGGAATTTGAGGACGAAAACTTTGTGGCGGGCGATAATTCCGCAAAACTGCCGGTGAATCAGAATAGTCAGACGGGACACGTGACATTGCAGCCCCAGCAGGCAAATATCGTTCGCATTGATAGAGTCTCCTGCCAGAAAACGTGTGAAACAAAAATAAAGTATACATCCCCATGTCAAATATGTTGTCAGTGGAATAGAGGGTGTGAAAAAAAGGACCTGTTGACAAAGTAGACGAAACCGGCTTTTTATGGTAAAATAGAACCATAGGGAGGCGGATTCTATGATGGGACAGAAGAGCGGTCAAATGAAGATATGCATAATTGATAT
>DVND01000025.1 GCA_018714645.1 Candidatus Avimonoglobus intestinipullorum | reverse complement strand
GTCTACTTTTATTTTACTACTTCAACTATCGCGTGGTTTTCGTGATGCAAAAAAATATAGAAGCGCAGCGCGCTTCCATATTTTTATTTCACCACAATATTTACAAGCTTGCCCGGCACCACGATGACCTTTACCACGGTTTTCCCATCCGTCAGCTTCCGTACCGCTTCCGCTTCCAGCGCCGCCTGTTCGATCTGTGCTCTATCCAATTCTGTGGAAACGAGGATCTTATCCCGCACCTTCCCGTTAATCTGGATTGCCAGTTCAATCTCATCGTCCACCGTCTTGTCCGCGTCATACTGCGGCCAGGGCGATATGGAGAGCAGGCCGCCCGTGCCGTACTTCTCCCAAAGTTCCTCCGTCATATGGGGCGCTACCGGGTTCAGCAGCGTAATCAGTGTCCTGAACTCGCCCCGTGTTACGCGCCCGATGCGGTAAAAATCATTCACAAGACTCATCAGCGCCGCGATGCCCGTATTAAATTTCATACGCTCATAGTCCTCGCCAACCTTTTTAATGGTCTTGTGTACATTTTTTTCCAATTCTGCGGAATAACCATCGTCCTCGACAATCATATCCTGCAAGTTCCAGACCCGCTCCATGAACTTATAGCAACCCTTTAAGCCCTGCTGGGACCACGGCGTAGCCTGGTCAAACGCGCCGATAAACATCTCGTAGCAGCGGAACGCGTCCGCACCAAATTCATTGACAACATCGTCCGGGTTAATCACATTCCCCCGGGATTTGGACATCTTCTCATTGTTTTCGCCCAAAATCATCCCGTGGGAAGTCCTGCGCATATACGGTTCCTTCGTAGGCACCACGCCGATGTCATAAAGGAATTTATGCCAGAACCGGGAATACAGCAAATGCAGCGTGGTGTGCTCCATGCCGCCGTTGTACCAATCCACCGGCATCCAATAGTCCAGCGCCTCCTTGGATGCCAGCGCCTCATCGTTATGCGGATCGATATAACGCAGAAAATACCAGCTGGAACCGGCCCACTGGGGCATGGTATCCGTTTCCCGCTGCGCTTTTCCGCCGCAGTGCGGGCAGGTAGTTTCAATCCAGTCATAGGCCTTTGCCAGCGGTGATTCCCCGTTCTCGCCCGGTTCAAAGGTTTCCAGCTCCGGCAGCTCCAGCGGCAGCTCCGATTCCGGGATCGGCACCCAGCCGCACTTTTCACAATATACCAGCGGGATCGGCTCGCCCCAATACCTCTGGCGGGAGAATACCCAATCCCGCAGCTTGAAGTTCACCTTCCGCTTGCCGATGCCTTTTTCCTCCAAGTAATCCAGCATCTTTGCAATGGCTTCCTTGACCGGCAGCCCGTCCAAAAAGCCGGAATTTACCATATTCCCCTCGGAAACATCGGTGTACGCTTCCTTCTGTACATCCTCCCCGCCTGCAACCACTTCGATGATCGGCAGGTTGAACTTCTTCGCAAATTCCCAGTCGCGGCTGTCGTGGGCGGGCACGGCCATAATCGCGCCGGTGCCATAGGTAACCAGCACATAGTCGGAAATCCACACCGGCAGCTGCTTCCCGTTCACGGGGTTGACGGCGTATACGCCCTCCAGCTGCACGCCCGTTTTCTCTTTTGCCAATTCCGTCCGTTCAAATTCGGACTTCTTCGCCGCCTGCATGCGGTATGCGTCCACCGCATCCCAATTTGTGATCTCCGGCTTCATCCGGTCTACCAACTGATGCTCCGGCGACAGCACCACATAGGTCGCGCCAAACAACGTATCGCACCGGGTGGTATACACGGTCATACTGTCGCCTGTGGACAGCTTGAACTCCACCTCCGCGCCCTCAGAGCGCCCAATCCAATTCTTCTGCTGGGTCTTGACCTTCTCAATGTAATTGACCTCATCCAAATCATCAATCAGCCGCTGGGCATAGTCGGTAATTTTCAGCATCCACTGGCTCTTGCGCTTCTGGACGACCTCGCTGCCGCACCGCTCGCACACGCCGTTGACGACTTCCTCATTGGACAGCCCCACCTTACAGCCCGTACACCAGTTGATGGGCATTTCCTGCTTATATGCCAGTCCATGCTCAAACAGCTTCAGGAAAATCCACTGGGTCCACTTGTAGTAGGATGGGTCCGTGGTATTGACCGCCCGGTCCCAATCAAAAGAGAACCCCAGCATTTTCAACTGGCGGGTGAAGTTGTCAATATTATTTTTCGTCACAATTTTCGGATGGATGTTATTCTTAATAGCATAATTTTCCGTTGGCAGGCCAAAAGCGTCCCACCCGATGGGGTACAGCACATTATACCCCTCCATCCGCCGCTTGCGCGCGATGATATCCAGCGCGGTATAGCTTCTGGGGTGCCCCACGTGCAGCCCCGCGCCCGATGGGTACGGGAATTCCACCAATGTATAGAATTTCGGCTTATCGCTGCCGTTTTCCGCGTGGAAGCAGTTGGCCTCCTCCCAGCGTTTCTGCCACTTTTTCTCTATTTCTTTGAAATTGTAATGCTCCATTTCAGCGTCCGTTCCTTTCACTATTTATATGCAATCTGAAGTTCTTCCGCATCGTTCCACAACCGTTCCAATGCGTAAAAATTCCTGGTCTCATCCAGCATGATATGCACGATGATATCGCCGAAATCCATCAAGATCCAGTTCCCGCCGTGATAGCCTTCCTTATGGCCCGGCCGGATGCCCATCTCCTCCATCTTTTCCGCCACCGCATCCGCACAGGCCTTGACCTGCACCGACGACGAACAGGAGCAGATGATAAAATAATCCCCCAAAGAAGTCAGTTCGCTGATATTCAGCACCGTGATATCTGTCGCTTTTTTGTCATACATCGTCTGGGCGATCAGTTCAACCCGTTTCATTTGTACACCCTTCCTTTCCGATCCATACTTCTCTATTTTACTATAAATCCCCAAAAAAGTCCATATCAAATTTTATTTTTCAGCCAATCCCGCAATGCATATGCATTGGGATGCACTGCGGCGCCTTTTTGTTCATTCCATACAATGGTCGCATCCACACAGGCCAAAACGCCCCGGTCCAAATCCGCATACACGGCTTTGCGCAGTTCTTCTGCTTCCGGATACTTCCGGTTTGGCTCCACCATATCCGCCGCAAAAATAATCTTCTCCAAATCCGACATGCCGGCACGCCCCAGCGTATGCCAGCGGATGGCACTTGATACCGCCTCGTCCGATACGTCAAACAGACATTTCACCAATTCCGCGCCCAGCTTTGCATGGGCCAGCGCCCCCGGGTTTTCCAGCTCCCACCGGTCCAATTCCACGCCCAAATCCCTGCACATGGCAAGCTGTTCCTCCACCGGCAGGTTCTTTGCACAGTCATGCAGCAACCCCGCTATCTCCGCCCGTTCTTCATCTGCACCAAACCGCCGCGCCAATTCCACCGCCGTATCGCGCACGCCCAGGCTGTGCCGGAACCGCTTGGGGGAAAGCATCCCCGCCAGCTGCTCTTCCATGGTGCCTTCCCGCCGCTGGTATAATTTATAGTTCTTAATAAACGCATAGACCACCTCTGGCACATAAGCGGAAATATTGCGCCCCTCTGCAATCCAATCCCGCAACATGGTCGAAGAAACATCCATCTGCGCTGCGTGCAGTTCCTGCACCGCTGCGCCAAACTGCACCCGCGCCGCCTCCATATCCCGCTGCAAGCTGTAACCCGTCCGCGGGAATACCAGCAGCGTACATAATTTTGCGATTTTATCAGGCATATACCAATCCTTAAACTGATGCAGCGAATCCGCACCGATAATAAAATAGATAGAAGCATCCGGCCGTGCTTTTTGCAGCCGCTGCAAAGTGTCCGCCGTATACGAATACGCCTCCCGCCGCACTTCATCGTCGCACGGGACAAATCTGCTGTATGGAGCCACCGCCAACTGCACCATTCTGTGGCGGATGGTCTTGTCCAGTACAACCGCTTCCCGCTTATGGGGCGGATTGCCGCTGGTCATAAACAGGATTTCCTTCAGCCCATACTCCTCCATGGCGGTTTTTGCCAATTGCAGATGCGCATTGTGGATGGGGTTGAATGTCCCCCCCATCAGGCCGATTTTTCTCAATGGTTTCACTCCTTCTATTTCCGCGGCAGTTCAATTTTACGGTTCTGTTCCTGTTGCGCCTTGCGGTACAACACAAATTTGGAGCCGATTGCCTGCACCGGCTCCGCCTGCAGCCGCCCGGCAATTTCATTGCATACCGTCTTTGTATCCAGCAGCGCTGTCTCCAAAATATGCACCTTTATCAATTCCCGTGCCTCTAATGCCCGCTCCAATTGCACCAGCAATTCGTCCGATATGCCGCCTTTCCCGATCTGGAAAATCGGCTCCATCCCGTTTGCCAGCTTTCTCAAATATGCCCGTTGTTTACTGGTAATCATATGTTTCTCCTCTTTATGTATCATTCGGCGGAACGGTTGATATATTCCGCCCGTATTTTAGAATAGACAATTTTCTGGCTGGAATACAGCCCATAATAGCCCGACAGCATATAGCTGATGCTGCATGCGGCCGCAAAAAACAACAGCCCCTGTGCACCAAACACCTCAATGGCCAGCATCAGGGATGCAATCGGGCAGTTCACCACGCCGCAGAACAGCGCCACCATGCCCAGCGCTGCGGCAAAGCCGGGATCCAGCCCCAGCAGGCCGCCCGCCGCGCTGCCGAAAGCCGCGCCAATGAAAAACGTGGGGACAATCTCCCCGCCGCGGTAGCCCACGCCGATGGTCACCACCGTGAACACTATTTTTAATAAAAATGCATATCCCGCCACATCGCCGCCGGATACCGCCCGTTTTATTGTATCCATGCCTGCACCATTATACTCCGTCCCCAGTAAAATCGTCAGGAGCACAATGACCATCCCTCCGGTAAAAATCCGGACATAATGATTGGGAATATGCTGTTTTGCCAGATGGGTAAAATAATGCATGGCAATGCAAAACAAAATGCTCACCAATGCACAAAGTACACTCAGCACGCCCACTTGAATAAAAGCCCCCACCGATATCTGCGGGATGTCCGATAAGATGAACCGCACCGGCGCAGCACCGGTTGCTACGGCGATGCCGTAAGCAATTACGGACGAGGTCAGGCAGGGCAGAAAGCCCGCGTAGTGGAACACCCCCACGCTGATGACCTCCATCGAGAAAATGGTCGCGGTCAGCGGCGTCCCGAATAATGCCGAAAACAGCCCCGCCATCCCGCACATCACCACTAAATTTTTATCCTTTTCCGGCAGGCGGAACAGCCGCCCTACGCGATAACCCACGCTGCCGCCCAGTTGCAGCGCCGCCCCTTCCCTGCCGGCAGAGCCGCCGAACAGATGCGTGAGGACGGTCCCGATGAAAATCAACGGCGCCAATGCCAGCGGCACCTCCTCATTGGTCCGGATAGAGGAAATCACATTGTTCGTCCCTGTATTTTCCAGCATGTGGAACCGTTTATACATCCAGACAATCAACAGGCCCGCCAAAGGCAGCAATCCGATAATATAACTGTTTGCCGTCCGCACTGCCGTAGCCCAATCCACCGCCTTGTAGAAAACCGCTCCAAGCACGCCGCATACCGCGCCTGTAACGCCTGCCACAACCACCCAGCGGATAAAGGCCAACGTATATTTTTTGATAGACCCCATGGCCTCAGCGGCTGTTTTCATGTCCTTCCCCTTTCTTTGCACAGGCCCTGCTGCATCCGCTGCACCCACAGGAGCAGTACTGCCCCCGGCGGAACGCCCGGATTTTCCGCACCACAATAATGCCCGCATACAGGAGGATCAATCCCCCAATGATATATGTCGCCATATCGATCACCCCAAAATCAATCGCCCAATTTGATAAAACAACACAGAAACCACCCAGGCCGTCCCCAATTGCAGCAGTACCGCGCCCAGCGTCCATTTCCAGGAGGCCGTCTCCCGCTTGATGGTCGCAATCGTCGCGATACAGGGGACGTACAGCAGGCAAAACAGCATCATAGAATAGGCGTTTAATGCGGTAAAGCCGCTCTGCGCCAAAACGCCCGCCAGCTGCGCCATCCCCGTCTCCGACGCGATATTCGTGATGCCATACAGTACGCTCATGCTGGACACCACGACCTCTTTTGCCGCAATACCGGAAATCAGCGCCACCACAACCTGCCAGTAACCAAGCCCCGCCGGCGCCATCACCGGAACCAGCCACTTCCCAGCCATCGCCGCAAAGCTTTGGGACATATCGTCCACCAGCCCCGTTACACCAAAGTTCAGCAGGAACCACAAAATGACGGACGCCACAAAAATAACCGTCCCGGCTCTGGTGAGATAGTCCTTAACCTTTTCCCAGACATAAATCGCTATGGTTCTTCCGTTGGGCGTCTTATATTCCGGCAGCTCAATCAGCAGCGTGTGCCCGCCTGCCGATTTATCCACCTTGCTGACCACCAATTCCACCAAAATCGCCACCACCGCGCCGATGATATACATGGAATACGCCGCCAGCATGGCATATTTCCCAAAAAACATGCTGGAGAGCAGCACATAAACCGGCAGCCGCGCACTGCACGACATAAACGGCGTCACCAAGATCGTCCGCAGGCGGTCCCGCCGGTCCTCCAGCGCCCGCGACGCCATCACCGCAGGCACGCTGCAGCCAAAGCCCAACAGCATTGGGATAAACGCCCGCCCTGACAGGCCGATTTTTCCCATAATCCCATCCATGATATACGCCACGCGGGACATGTATCCGCTGTCCTCCAAAAAGGCCAACGCCAAAAACAGAATAAAAATGTTGGGCAAAAACGTCAAAACCCCGCCGACCCCTGCAATAACGCCGTCTACTACCAGCGACTGAACCATCGCTCCCGTGTGGATGGCTTCCAGGAACTGTAAAACGCCCGCAGAAACCAATCCTACGCCTTCTTCAAAATAACCCTTGAGCCAATCGCCCACAGTAAACGTCAGGAAAAATACCACCGCCATAATCGCCAGGAAAATCGGCACGCCCCAGATACGGTGCGTTAAAACACGGTCGATTTTGTCCGTCCCCGCGCTCTTTTCTTCCTTATTGACGAGCACCTCGCTGATAATCTCATGGATAAAGTCATACTTCTGGTTGATGATATCGGATTCATAGCTCCTATCCAGAATATCCGCCGTCTGGATGGGATATTTCTTGATCATCTCCTGGTCATTCTCCAATAGTTTAATCGCATGCCATCTGTAATTCACCATATCCGGATACGCGTTCTGCAGCCGCTCGATAATCAAATCCAGCTTATCCTCGATCTCGTCGCTGTATACCATGGCATATTCCTCATGATGGGGATGCGGATGGCTGCCTTGTTCATGATGATGCTCAAATCCATGGGGCAGGCAGTCTTTGTGATGCGCAACGGCGTGGAGCAATACCTCCAGCCCCGTCCGCTTCCGGGCGGAAACGGGCACCACCGGGATGCCCAGCATTTCCGGCAGGCGGTGCAAGTCGATCTCCATCCCCCGTTCTTCCACAATGTCCATCATGTTCAGCGCCAGCACCATGGGCTTCCCCAATTCAATCAACTGAATCGTCAGATACAGGTTCCGTTCCAGGCTCGACGCATCCACCACATCGACGATCACATCCACGTCGTCCTCCAATATGTACTGCCGCGACAGCTTCTCCTCCATCGTATAAGAAGTGAGCGAATAGATGCCGGGCAAATCCACCAGCTTGAAATCAAGATCCCGGTATTTTGCCGCGCCTTCTTTTTTCTCCACCGTCACGCCGGGCCAGTTCGCCACCTTCAGCTTTGCACCCGTATAGGCGTTGAACAGCGTGGTCTTGCCGCAGTTCGGGTTTCCCGCAAACGCGACGTTTATATGGTTATTCATGGCTGTTCCCCTCCAGATAAATCCCACGGGCAAAATTGCGCCCCAGCGCAAACCGCGTCCCGCGCACTTTAATAATCATTGGCCCGTTTCGCTTTTTATTCAGCACCTGCACGTCCGTCCCTTCCGTCATTCCCAGCATTTCCAGCCGGCGGGTGACCTGTTCCTCCAGGCTGATCCGGCCAATCCGATAGCTGCGTCCGATGCTTCCTTCACTCAATGTCATTTCCGCTTCCTCCATTCACCCCAACTGCATTCCTTATAAGTTTATCATTCCAGGGGCATTTTATCAATAGTTTTTTTGACATCAAAAAAACTATGTGCTATATTAATAAGGAAATACAGGAAAGGATTTGAGAATTTATGATAAAAGCAGTATTGTTTGATCTGGACGGCACCCTGACGGACACCCTCTCCACCATCGCCCATTTCGGGAATTGCGCCCTGGGTAAATTCGGATTCCCTCCCATCCCCACGGAACGTTACCGGTATCTGGTGGGCGACGGGCGGGATTTGCTGATCCACCGCATGTTGGCGGAGCATGGCGCGGATACCGCCGAAAATTACCAAAATGTGGGCATCGCTTATGACACCGCCTACGAGGCGGACGTCCTCCACGGTACCGTCCCCTATGACGGTATTCCGGAATTGTTGACAAATTTGCAGGAAAACGGCCTGAAAACCGCCGTATTGTCCAACAAGCCGCATAATGTGACAAAAATGGTGGTGCAGGCCGTTTTCGGCAACCGCTTTGATATTGTATACGGACAGCGGCCCGGATACCCTATGAAACCCGATCCCGCCGTTGCCCGTATGGTGGCGGAGGAACTGGGCGTATCGCCGGCGGAATGCACGTTTGTGGGCGATACCTCCGTCGACATTGCCACCGGGAAAAATGCAGGCATGCTCCCCATCGGCGTACTGTGGGGGTTCCGGGACGCGGCAGAACTGCGCCGGGCCGGCGCAGCGCATATCGTCAAAAAGCCGCAGGAGCTTTTGCAAATTTTAGCTGATAAGCGAAAATAGAAAACGAGTATTCGGGAGATATCACAAGAAAAACAGCGTATTTAGAAGATAGTGATTGTTATATTAATTTTTTTCAAAAAAACTCTTGACAGCCTGCAAGGTTCGTAGTACAATAATTCTCGCAGGCTTGAAATGATGGAAAAAACAGGCCGAATGTTTACAATCGTTTTTAAAGGAGGCACAGTTCAATGAAGAGCTTTATAGCGAAACCACAGGAAATAGAGAGAAAATGGTACATCATTGACGCTGCGAACAAGCCGCTCGGAAGAGTCGCTTCCCAAGCAGCAAGCATTTTAAGAGGAAAACATCTCCCCACCTACACCCCGAACGTGGACTGCGGTGATCATGTAATTATCATCAACGCGGAAAAAATTGTTCTGACGGGGAACAAGCTGAACCAGAAGGTGCGTTATTACCACACCGGCTGGGTCGGCGGCATCAAGGAAATCCACTATGACAAGCTGATGGCTGAAAAGCCGCAGGACGCCGTGATGTACGCTGTCAAGGGCATGCTCCCGAACAACACCATCGGAAGAAAGGCATTGACGCGGCTCCGCGTTTACAAGGGTGCGGAACATAAGCACGAAGCGCAGAAACCAGAAGCTTGGACGCGCGAAATTAAATAAGGAGGAGATTAAACATGGCAAAAGAACAATACTATGGCACAGGCAGAAGAAAATCTTCCGTTGCGCGTGTCCGTTTGGTTCCGGGCAATGGTAAAATTACAATAAACGGCAGGGACATTGACGATTATTTCGGCCTCGACACGCTGAAGGTCATCGTCCGCCAGCCGCTGACGCTCACAAACACCACCGATAAATTTGATGTCATCACAAAAGTGGAAGGCGGCGGTTTTACAGGCCAGGCCGGCGCAATCCGTCACGGGATCGCCCGCGCATTGCTGGAAGTAGATTCAGACGCGTTCCGCGCGGATTTGAAAGCGGCAGGCTTCCTGACCAGGGATTCCAGAATGAAAGAACGTAAGAAATACGGCCTCAAGGCTGCCCGTCGCGCTCCGCAGTTCAGCAAGCGCTAAACTTTATCAAAAGTGGTCAAAAACCCCGGAACTACGCGGTTTCCGGGGTTTTTCCTTTTCAAATGGTTTGACGC
>DVND01000024.1 GCA_018714645.1 Candidatus Avimonoglobus intestinipullorum | reverse complement strand
AATCGGCTGCAAATCGCCAATATCGTTCCAAACCATGACAGACAGCTGTGTCACGCCATCCATGTCAAAGTTATCCAGCGTCAGTTCATATGGCGTTGTGTAAAATCCTTCCACTGCATTGTCTGATACAACCTCTATCCCCTTCAGCGTGTTGCCTGCATATACTGCAAAGACAATCGTCGCCTTCCCGGGGAAGAGTTCGTTATTTTGAATGTTCACCTTCGCACCTACGGAATGGGTCCCGCCAGTCAGTTCTGTCAGCGCTTCCCCGTCCAGCGTAAAGCCGTCCACTTCACAGTACAAAGCGTTCACTGTCACCTTAATATCCACAGAAACACGTTCTTCCTCACCGTTCTGACGCACTACATCCGCGATAATTGCCGCTTTCCCAGGGCCGACCGCCGTAACTGTCCTATCCTGTTCGACCGTAGCAACAGACGTATCGCTGCTGCTGTAGGTTACGGATTCATATACTTCATCCACTACCGCACCTGTCCGCGGATTTACGGATGTAAGCGTTACATAGGTTGATCCGCCCTTTTCCACATACTCATCTGCGATCTCCAGGTTCAACTCCGGCTCTTCCTCCAGCTCCAGATCAACATAATCAAAGAATGCATAGGCGCCGCCTTCTGGCCGTTCGTTTTCAATGCGGAATGTCAAATAATGTACACCCGCTGTCAGGTTGCAGGTCAAATTCGTTTCATATATTCTCAATAAGTCGTTTATACCATATGACGTTTCACCAGTGATACTGCTTTCCAAATCAAACATTGTATCATCGATGCCAATTGTATAATCAGACAAGCTTCCATGGCTTAAATTGCCGCCTGCAACTGTATTTATCGTATAAGTGCCTGATACATAGACATTAAACGGATATACAACATCTACACCCGGTTCCTGAAGAAATCCCGGATTCGTTCTAAACCGTACTGCTGTATTGGAACCCGCTTCTGCCATCGTATCGGTAACAACTGCAACCTCTGCCGGGATCTCTGAGATTGGATCCTTCGCTTTTACTTGCAATTCTGTTGGCAAATCCTCTTCCGGAACCGGCGTAAATTTCGCTTCTGCCAGGAATGCCAGCGTGCTGCCCCTATCGGGCGCAATCCCCGTCAATTTAAAGTTAAATGTATGCAGCCCTTCTTCCAAATAATACTGCAAATCGGTCTGATAATTTGTATAGTTCCCATCCAATTTTGTTTCAGCCGTAATATGCGCTGAAGATCCCTGTGCAAACGCGCTCAACGCGCCGTCTACGCCCAGTTCCAGCGGCGAGAACCAACCGCCGTTATTATTTTTAGCCACATCGAGCTGATACCAGCCGGTTTTTTCCACATAGAACGGATAGTCCACTTCAATACCGGATTCCGGGAACTCCTCTTGTGTTGCACTAGCTACAACAGACATCACTTTCCCATCATATTCGGGATGATCCCCAACATTCGCAAAAGTACCTTTCCCACTAATCACATACTGGTTTGTAATCCCCTGCCATGCCTCCGGCAGGGACGCAAAATTGTTTGTGGAATCATCCGTGCCATATACGGAAAAACTGCCGTCCGTTGCTTCCTCACGGGTCAACTTGATGTAATCAAAATATGCATAAGCATTATTATCATTATTGCTATCGCCAGTGTTACGTTCTTCATAAATCCAGAAATTCAAATAGTGCGTTCCTTCCGTCAGCCAATACCGTTTGTTCACCTGCATATCTCTCATGTGGGTTGCTGTGATAGGATACGCATTATTCGCTGACCGCATGTCAATCATTTTTGTATACGGCGCATCATCAATGGAAATAGCGTTCTTTGAGAGCCATTCTGCGCCTTGATCGTTCGCCCCAAGGCCGGTCACTCGATATGCGCCCGCTTCCGTTACCGTAAAGGGATAAGTCACCACGTATCCCCCATCGGCAAAAACGCCGTCGGGCGTCCGCATCATTGCCGCAGAACCGGTTTGTGTTCCTCCAACCTCCGGCCCATTTGCATCTCTATATATTGACAATCCCTCCGTTGCTGCGGAATAAGCATCCAAACCATGTATATAAATATCATTGACAGCTGTGTCCGTTGTTTTGTTGAAGGTAATAATATTTATATATGCATCATACTGCAATTTCTCCGCATTCGCAGCTTTTCCCAGAAGTTTCACCTTGAAGGTATGCTGCCCTGCTTCCAAATCATATTTGAACGGCGTTGCATAATGCTTATACAACCCGTCCGCATTCGCCGGAGGCAGATCCGTCACCTCGGAATTCAGGACATTAATTGCCTTAAATTCCAAATCGTCCATCGCCACGGCATATGCGGAACGGTACATATGCGTGACGTCGCTTCCCGAAATATCCAGCTGGTACACGCCCGCTTCTTCAATGTTTACCGTGTATTCCAAGGTAATACCATCGGAAAATTTCGTCACGTCCGCCTGGTAATTCCCATCCGGAAGCGGGCTAATGCGGGAGGAAATATGCATGTTGGTTTCACCGTACGTCTTGTCATTTGCCCATTGTACATACTTTTCATTGTCGTTCCGGTACGTCTCACCGTCGTAGGTATACTCCACAGCGGTTGCCGATTTCCCCGGGATCACAATGGATACCGGGTCATCCGCCGCAAAGCCCACCGGCTGTATTGCCGTCAGCAGCATTGTAACCGCCGCTGCAAGGGCAATAATCCCTTTGCTTTTTCTCATGTTCAAATCGCACCTTTCATATTATATTTTCTAACCCGCCCGCGGCGGGTTGAATGCATATTATTGCAGCTCTGCCGCACTGCCGACAGGAGCCGGAATGGATGCGTCTCCCCAGAGGAACAGCCGCGCGCTCATACCCGCTTCATACGCTGCACCTTCCAAAACAACTTCAGCTTGATCCACGCTCTCGCCCGCGTCAACGGTGTATGACGCCGTCTGATACTGTGCCAGTGCGCCGTCCTTATAAAGCGCCAGCACCAGCGTCACCGTTTTTTCTTCTTCACTATTGTTAAAGATCGCCGTTCTTGCTGCCAGATCGTTCTCCAGCTGCGAAAGCGCTGTCAATTGGCCGTTCTCTGAATCAAAATACCCTTGCGGTGCGCAATATATCCCATCAGCACTGACTCCTACGGCCATCTCTGCGCTGCCCGTAAAGCTTCCTTTGCTGACTTGCGCCCGGATGGTCACCGAACCGAAGCCCACCGGCGTCACAATGCCCGCATCATCAGCGGTTGCCACTGCGGGATTACTGCTGGTGTAACGAACTTCTGCCTCCGCCAGATCCACTTCATCCCCGGAAACAGCACCAATCGCAGTCAGCGGCGCCGTGTAGGTTTCGCCAATTTCTGCGTATCCCATATCCTCATTGAACCGGATGGATGCAATATCCTCATCCAATACAAACCGGATGTATTCCAGATAGCACCAGAAATCCCCATTTTGGCGGGTTCCGGTAACGTGGAAGGTCACCGTGTGCGACCCTTCTGCAAAATCAAATTTCAGGGTAGTCTTATACCGGCCCAGGTATTCGCTGTAGCTTCCGCCGTCCGGATGTACGTCCTCCCGCTCCACAACAGCCGTTGAAATATCTGTCGCCGCACCGCCGTCCACCGTGATCGCATAGGGGGACATATAGATATTGCTGAGCTTCGGGGAGGACAGATACAGGGTATACGTCCCCTCGTTATAGACGTCAAATGTATAGGTGATGCTCAGCCCGCCCTCCGGCAGCGTACTCTGCCGGTACTGGAGCGCGACCACCTTCCCGTTCGCAAACGGGTCCGTTGAAACCGTATAACCCAGCTCCTCCGTTTTCGACGAATACGGATCCGAGCCGTAGATCGTGATGGAGGAAGAACCCGCATGCAGCAGACGGTTATAATCATGTTCCGCCTGGGTGAGTACGTCATAATTTGACACATTGGGCTTCAGATAATCCAGCAGGGCGTCATATGCCGCCCGCGCCGCGTCAATTGCCGGTTTGCTTTCCAGCGTGACCGTGCCGATTGTGTCAATCAGCGCTTCTACCTCCGCCACCATCGCTTCCTCATCAATGAACCTCAATTGGAAATATTCCAGGAACTGATACACGTTCCCCTGCTCGCGGAGGGAGGTGAGCTTGAACGTCACCGTGTGCATCCCTTTTTCCAGCTCTATGATCTGGTTGGTGGTATAAACCATCATATTGCCAAACCCGTGCGTCCCCGGGTCGCCGGCCTGCGGGTGCTCCGCCGCGCCGGTGACAATGGAAGACTCCATGGGGATGTCCGCACCGTCGTCAAAGCTGAAGGAATACTTGGACAAATACCCCACGTCATACTTCCCTGCATTGATCGCCAGGGTATAGGCCCCCGTGCGTTTCACTTCAAACGGATAAGTGATATATAAATACCCGTCGTCCCCCAGGCTGGCGGCGTTTATACGGATCGCGCGCCCGTTATTCACCTCATTGCCGGAACCCGTTACCACATTTAAGAGATCGCTTTTTTCCCTGTATTGCGAGGTTCCGTATACGAAAATATCCTCAACCGGGCCGTCATCATCCTCGCCCGCGTCTTTTATGAGCTTCAAATATTCAAAATACGCCCGGACGCTTCCATTGCCCATGGTTCCTGTAATTTGAACTGTGACCGTATGCGTCCCTTCGGTCAGGGTATACTCCAAATCCATTTGGAAAACGCTCATATAGCGCGCAAGGTTCCCGCCATCCGGATGCGGCTGCGACATCAGCACGTTTCCCGCCTGCACGGCAACCGGCTCATTATCGTCCACATAAATGGCATATGAGGACAACCCCGCATCATAGTTATTTGCTGACAGCTCAACGCTATAGACGCCGTCCTCGGGAACTGTAATCGGATAGGTGACGGAAAGCCCGCCTTCCGGCAGCGCCGCTGCACTGAACTCTGCAACCTGCCCATTGTCCAATACATGGCCGCTGGTGGAAACAGTCAGCGCCTCGCTCTTTTCCGTATAGGCGTCCGTCCCATAAGCAACCGCACTGATTTCATCCGCCGCAAACACGGAAAGGCCGCCGAAACAGCTCATTGCAAGGGCGGCACCGGCAAATGCCGCCACTATTTTTTTAAATTTCATATCCACACCTCATTCCACAATCAACGCCGACCGGGTAAACCCGCCATACGTATACACAAACATCCGTGATGCGGCAGTCCCAAATTTGCTTGTACTCTTGATTTCCTGCCAGTTTGCTAATTTCAGGGTGTCTTCATCCGTATTGTATTTATAGATATTGACGCCCTGCATGTTATAGACATACTTTATCGCATTGCCCGCGTCATCCGTTTTTCCGGTATTAATCAACACAATGTCTCCATTGACAGACTCAACCAGCCCTGCGGCGATAAAATCGCTTCCGGTAATCGTGCCGCCCGCGTCCCCGACAGTCCGCGTATCCGCATCATACCAAATTTCCACTTCCTTCGCCTGGCCTTTTCCGTCCAAGCTGTAGCGGATGACATCCCCTCTGGAAAGCTTGTTGACTAAGGTCTCGTCTATTGCACGAACCGATTGCAGCGCGCCATCGACATAGCCGGATAAAACCGCAACTGCTTCCTCATCATCATCAAGGCCAACTGTCACTTCGTCTACATACATAATCCCCCTGGTCTGCGCATTGCTGTTCTCATATACCAAAACAAATTCCGGGATCCTTGTTTCGTCAAAGTTATATGCTTCCAGGACATAGGATCTGTCGCTGGAAAAGTTCGCAATGTTAAACATCTTAAATGCTTCCGTATCGGTGATGTCAGAAGGAACCAAAATCGCCGACGTATCGGCATTCACCGCAAAATCCCCCGCAAAAACGCCGTTTGCTTTATGGATCAGCGTTGATTTTGCCTTATCGAGCTTAAAGGTATCATCCTCCCCGCCGGCCACTTTCGCAACCGTGTCAATCAAGTACAATTCACCTGCTTTATTGGTCTTATACCGCATCGGCTGATTGATAACTGTCCTGACGCCGTCCTCCCCGGTGGTACACAGCGCATTATACATCATCTCTAAGTCGGAGGTACGAACACCGTTCACCGTTACGCGCTTTGCCGTGCTGAGCTTTTCTATAAATCCATTCGTAGTGAACAGCTTGATGATCAGCGTATTTTCATTCATGTCGTCCGTCACAACGTTCAGTACATATCCAAAAGCCTCGACCTCTCCAAACATGCGGTCGATATGAATGATTTCGCCATATGCATTGAGCATGAAATCGCCCTTATACCCTGCATCCGGGATAAAATTGCAGTCGGGAGACAGCTTGTATTCCGTCCCGTCCACGCTGACAAACGTTGCCCCGTCTTCACTCCGGACCCTTGTAACCGTCCCCTCAAAGGACTCCCTTGCAACCAGAATATTGACATACAATCCATCGCGGCTTTGATACAGCGTCAGCACATCCTCCTGCTCCAGCTCTACAAGCGTCAACGGCTGGCCGTCAAACGTAATTGTGTAAACCGTTTCGCTGCCGCCCAAGTCCAACGCAATACCACGGTCTGTGTCATAAAGCTTGCTGCCTTCCGTATCCACGTAGCTCAGCACCATGTTCACACGCTCAAACACCTTGACAATCTCATATTCGCCGTCATTGTCATTGTCTATGAAGCTGACATAACCTGATTCAGGAATGATTTCGGAATAATCCGCTATCGCTTCAGCCTTATAATTATAGATATAGTTGATTACCGGATCCAGCTCCAGCTTCTGCTCTCTTCGTTCTTCCAGGCTGTACCGGACGGTACCGTCTTCCACAGAGAGGATCTCATTTGCCTGAAGCGTCATCTCTGCGGTTTTATAGGGGTATATGTACACAACGCTGTCCGCATCGTCCCCCTCGCGGACATACGCCCGCACATTGTATCCCAGCCAATCCCCGAATGCGTCGGTTTCCGAGCGCTGATAGATCCTTCCATCAATGGCAATGCTCCCATACATACACACGGTGTTGTCATCAATGGATGTGACGCCGTCCGACGTCACAACGCCTTCTATCCGCCGTACAGAAAAATTCCGGTACAGCAGCGTGCTCTCATCTTCTTCCGGATTGCCGCCGCCAATCAGGTAATACGGCTCCGCTTCCAGCGTATGGAACATCAGGTTATAGACGTCTTCATACGTCAGTGTGGCCGAAATGGTCTTATTAACCCCGTCCATAATTTTCAGCGACCGCGCCTGCGCCAAATACCCTTGCGGATATCCGCCGCTGATGTCTGCATGCGGGCCATAGCCCAGCATGTCAATTGTAACCCGCAGCGCCTCGCCGTATGTAATCGCCCGGTCCGGCTCAAACAGGCGGCGCTCGTTGCCTACAATATAACCTTGTTCATACATCCAGCTGATCGCATCGTAGTAGGTATGTGTCTCGGGAACATCCACAAATGGAGGAACCGTCCTGCCGGACACTTCCCCGCCGGCAAATATGTTCGCCATAAACGCCATATATTCCCCGCGCGAAACCTCTTCGGACAGCGTCTGTATATTGTCAATGACTCCAATCGCCAGAAGTATGTCGGCAGATGCGGGTTCTGTCTGTTCGGCAGTCTGCGCTGCCAGGGCGCCAATGCCGGCCAGCAGCACCGTGCCCGCACATACGGCGGCGATCACCTTCTTAAATGCTGTTCTCATACCGTTGATCCCTCCTTAATTCTGGCCGTATACCAGTTCCCACAACCCATATATCAGTCTTGCGGCTTCTGCCCGCGTTGCAGTCTCCTGGGGGGCGAACCGGCCGTCGTCCCGGCCATTGATAATTCCAGCCGAAGCGAGGCGCGAAACAGCGTCCTGCGCATATCCGGCAATTTCATCACTGTCTGTAAATTCCTTTTCTTCGCCCTCCGAAAGTAAAATGGACTGCCGATCCGCCACTCTTACCAAAAGTGCGGCAATTTCTTCCCGTGTAATGTATGCGCCTGTTCCAAAGACCGTCGGAGACTTTCCGCTCACAATCCCGCTTTCTACAGCCGACGCTACATAGGTATAATACCAAGCGTCCGAAGATACATCCTCAAAGCTGCAGGTGGCGCTGCTGTCTACCAACGCAAACGCCGAGGTCAGGATTTTTACAAACTCTTCCCGGGTAATTTGCCTGGCCGGCTCAAAGGTATTGTCCCCCACGCCGCTGATAAAGTGCTGCTCCGCAAGCGTTTCAATTGCTTCCTGCGCCCACTCATAACCGGCAAGGTCTTCAAACACCGGCACCGTTTCTGCATCTTGTTCTTTGTTGTCCTGGTTGATGATCGGGACATACGGCGCATTGGAACCCGAGCTGGAATTCCCGCCGCTGCTGCCGCCGCTACCGCCGCCATTTCCGGGCGGCACATATACTGCGCCGTTTACAGCTTTGTCAAACTGTGTTTTTACCTCTGCCCCTGTGTTATAATCCACTTCAAGCATCGCCTGGTGCACCTGTGTTTTTTGACTGGAGGTCAGCGCCTGATAATCGGTGAGGTCCAATCCCAAAACATCCTTATACTTTTCAATCAGCGCCGAAACATTTTTGTAATCTATTTCGTTACTGAACGCCATAACCGCCACCGCTTCATTGTATACGGCCGCAACGCTTTGTGTAGAATCCGCTTCTGTGTCCCGAATTTTTTCGGTCAGGAATGCGCTGTTTTCAAGCCCTTCTGTGTCAATGCCGAAAATATCACTGTATTTTGTGAGCATTTCCGCCACATCCGCAGATGTATCCCGCACAGTTGCCACATACGCCACTGCATAATTATACAGCGTCATGAAATCGGTTTCGCTGTACGGCTTTTCAAAATAGCCGTTCAAGTCATTTTGAACCAATTCCGCTACTTCGCCCTTCAACGCATCGCTCAACTGGGCAAAATCTGCTGTGATGCATCCCATTGCCGTGAGCACAGGGATTTTTTCAGCATCTTCAAAGATCGCCTGAATTTCGTCCACAGTAATCGTATCTTGCGTTAATTCTGTAATCAGCGCCGTCCGCTCGCCCTCTGAAATAAATTCAAACTCCGCAGTCGCCCGCGCTTCAGATTTTACGGAGGCCGCCGCAATCCGGTATGTCCCGCTTTCCGCCGCACTGCTCATCGTAAACGTAATGGAAAACGCGCCGTCTTCAAGTGTAACCGCCTGCTGCCCCACAGCGGCATAGGTACTCTGCTCCACATCATTTTCAAGCTCCACCACATAGTACGCAATTTCGCTCATGTACCCATCTGTAAGCGTCCCGCTCATTGTGATCTGCGACCCCGTCACAACAGGCGCATCCAGCACCATGGCAGGCGCCGCCCATGCGGGCAGCGCTGCGCTCATCGCCAAAAGTGCAATTGCCGTCAGAATTAAAATCAGTTTTTTCATCATCATTGCAACCTTTCTGTATTACTCAAAGCTTCATCTGATCTCAAAGCTGCACGTACTGAATATTGCTTTGCCGATACCGTCGGTAAAGATCAATTTTGCTTCATGCGTCCCCGGTTCCGCCTGATATGTAGCCGTCACCTTGCCATCCGCATATGCCGCCTCTATCTGTACATCATCCACCAGCAGCCTGATGGTATCCTGCTGAATGCCAGTCTGGTTTTCGGAAAGTTCAGCAGAGAATGTAACCGTATTTCCCGCAACCGCCGCGTCAAAGCTGTCAATACTTGCATAAATTGCAACCTCCGGCTGCTCATATACGCCGACATTCCTGATCTTATAGTGGATATCCCGTTCCGTTGCAGAGTTCAAGCCCAGTGAAATCGCAGTGATTTCCTCAGGATCCAGGTTGAAGTTAAAGTCGGTCAGGCCGCCCTGCCATACAAATTTGCTATACGGAATAACAATCCGGTTCCAACCCTTCTTCAATTGGTCGCTGCTCGTAGCGGCGTCTGTAAAGTATGCCGATCCGTTCTTCTCATACGCAAACGCTCTGAGACGCAAACCTTCCGGCACTTCATCAAAGTACACTTCGTATACCAGGCCCGCTGTGCCTTTCAAATTGTCACCCTGTAGGTCAAAGCGCGGATAAACCCACTTGTCACCATCCTGGAACACATAATGGATGTCCAATACGCCATTGCCTTCCGCAACACGCTCTTCCGTCCCGCCTTCTGTCATATTTTTCTGCCAGTTTGCGGGGTCGTCATATCCATTCAAGAGGTAGCTCGTTTCAACATTATCATCCGCAGGCGCCACAATGGTTGTAACCGTCCGGGATGTCCTCTCGCCGCCGAAGGTCCCTTCAAAGACCACCGGCACGGACACGCCCGGCAGCGCGCTTTCCGTGGCGCTGATCTCAAACGTCAGCGACTGCACCGAATACGGTTCAACCGTTACATTCTGAGAAGCCGGCGTCATCGTCCAGCCTTCAAAGATTTTTCCTGTGACCGTACCGCTCATTGCGGTGTCATTCAGGTTTGTAACGTTTACTGTAACCGTCGTTGTCTGATCTGTCGGCAAAATGTATCCGCCGCTCTTAGACCCGGGCACCGTATCCGCCGGATAATTTTGCTGCAGGATCACCCGCTGCGCCTTTGTAAAGGAGGTCGGCTCTACTTCTTTTTCCTGATAGACCGCATCCTTAAATGCATCCACCTTGCCTTCAAGCTTCAAGTACTGCATATCCGGACCGGAGGTAATTGCAAACGCGCCGTTTTCCGCTGTGATTGTCTCTGCGTTCCCCATGATGTTTACGAGCTGCGCTTCACTTTGGCTCGTCTGTACCTGAACATCTGTCTCATTTTCACTCCAGATGCCCAGCACATGGTTCCCTTTGTCTTCAAATACCAGGCAATTGACGCCTTCCGCCAGATCCAATTCCCCGATATACTTCGCTTCGCCCATGACATCCGTCAGTGCTGCCAGTGCACTGTAAACGGAATATGGCATATCGTCCTGGGTAAAGCTGCCCCACCAGAGGTCGCCTTCTTTATAATATGGATAAACAAACCAGTAATGCCTGTCTGTCCCCAGCTGCGCAACCTGAAGCATAGAAGTTGCCAGGTATCTCGTCTGCACCTTTTGCCGTTCCGCCGGGATATCCGGATCCGGCAGCGCGTTGATGCCCGCCTCTGTCAGGTAATAATACTTATTGCCATCATACCCATAGTTCTTGATGGTGTCCATAAACAAGCTCATGATTCCGGGAATATCCCTTGTTTTTGTATTCGTATTGGCCCCGCTTGTATGGGAGTGGAACGACCACACATCCAAATACTCCATGACTTCATTTTGCAGGAATGTATCTGTATAAAGCCCCGGAGATACGCACAGCCCCGGCCCGACCGCAAGGCTGTCCGCCTGTGCGTCCTTCTGCCCGATGGCCATCGCCTTTACATAGGCCGCCAGATAGTCCGCCGGCTCATCCTTCGTATCCGGTTCGTTCCAAGCCTCTATGCTCACCTTGTCCCCATAGCGCTCTGTCATGTACTTTGCAAACTTGTACGCCTCCACTAAATCCTGCGGGAATACGTGGGACTCACTTCTCATAAAAGAAGGTGCGCTTTCATTCAACGCCAGGGTGTGGATGCCGTTTTCTTCATAAGCCTTTTGATACACTTCAAAAGCGCTCATATCAATTGTTTCTGAATCTGTCTGGTATGTCGTCCATCTGAACCGTTCACGGGCGGAGGTAATGCCTGCCAGCCGCATGGAACGGGCATAATCTTCTATTTTTGTGGAATCAATCAGGTAAATCCCCGCCGCGTCCACCATGAAGTGAGTATTGCTTTCCACATCCCGCTCTTCATAATTCTTTACAATTGAGAAATAGTATTCAACCGGCTTCGCATCGTCCACAGATACATGTACCGTATAATGGCCAACCGGCAGCGGTTCCTGGAAATTCAGTTCATATTGGTTGGTATTTACAATGTCCACCGTTTCTTCCAAAACCGTTTCATCAAAATAATTTGCTACACGGTATGTAAGCTTATGCGTTTCCGGATCGCTGAAGGAAAAGTTGATAACAGGTTTTACCTCATCCTTCTCCTCATACACATTGGTCGGCACGCCTGTTTCAAATCCGTTCAGCCCCCACGGTGCGGGGACAAACTTCAGGCAATCCAGATAAAAATACATCTGGCCGTCCATCTGCCGCGCAGATGGAATGCGGACATAGATGTTGTTGATGCCCTTTTTCAGATTGACTGATTTTAATTTATATTGGTTGTACAGGTTATCGGCGACGCCTGTGCCGTTCAGCGTCCCCACCTGCTCATATTTCATTTCCGTCAGCCTTTGGTACGGCTCGTCATTGATCCGTATTTCACAGGGTGAAATCCAATCCGCCCCGATTGTCGGACAAGTGATGTACATATAAAATGCACCGTCGTAATCAACCTGTACCTTATAAAGGATGGTACACCCATCCTTCGGGACATTTGCCGCCGATCGCTGCACCATCAGCGCTTTGCCTCCGCTCAGGGAGTTTGCAGATTGCGTGCTGCAGGTTATTGAGGTTTTGAAGCTGTTTTCCCCTTCTACCACAATCTCATTTCCCGCCGCAGTTGCAATGTTCCTTTCCAACGCCGGCCCGTTGAAAAAAGAAAACGCAAAAGCCAAAACCAATGCCATTGAAAGAAGTTTTCTCTTCATGATGCTTTTTCCTCCTTTAATTATTTACCCTTTAACGCCGCCGATATTAATGCCGCCGATGATCTTGCGCTGGAATATCGCATAGATGATCAGCTGCGGCAGCACTGAAAACAGCAGCACCAGCATCTGGTAGTCCATCGTGTATTCAAACGTC
>DVND01000023.1 GCA_018714645.1 Candidatus Avimonoglobus intestinipullorum | reverse complement strand
TCCACAAAGCAGTACCCGTCATCCCATGCCTCAGGCGCAGCCGCCCAGACGCATGGTTCTTTAAAGAAGGTAGATGGGCAAACAAAATAGCTTTCTCCCTCTTTTAAATGGTGCGGCCCCATCATGTTCCGCAAATTGTTAATCAGGGTGAGTGTGACGGTATTTTCACCCGGATGCAGATATCCGGATAGATCCAGTTCCGTCGGATTCCATAAAACTGTCCCCGCATCTGCTCCGTTTACACATACTTTAATGGCATTGACACCCTTTTTACGGAACACCAGCTTTTTAGCCGTATCCTCGATCTGCATTGTTTTTTCAACCGTCAGCGTTCCCGCAAAAAATGGGAATCCCTGCTGTTCCAAATGCTGCAAGTTTACCTGCCCTGCCGGCGCGCCAAGCCGGAAGCCGCCCCGGTAGCGCAGCGCCCCCTTGTCCAACGGTTCCATGGCGGCATCTGTCAGGACGCTAAACCGCCCCGCCAGGTAAACCGGTTCAATTTCGATGTCATAAGTGAGCTTGTTCTTCTCGCTCTCAAAAATAACGCTTTTTTCCAAATTTTCATAAACCGTTTCCGACTGATGGAACATTGTCTCCAATACAATGCTGTTCCTTCCTCGTTTAAAATAGCGCTGTACCGGTATTTTGCGAAATGCGCTGTCCACAAAATAACCCGCGTCTTTCTGTTCCACCACAACTCCATTAATGGAAACAACAAACTGCCCCGGCGTTTCCAGCACAAGGTACAGTTCCTCCGGCACGGCATCTGCCTCCACGTGGTATTCCTGCCGGAGCCGTACCGGCCGCCGGAGCGCACAGGCGCGGCCTTGGATGTTGAGCACATACCCGTTCTGCTCTTCCAGCTTTCCGTCAAAATAATAGTCGCAACGGTCTAGCGTCAACACGTTCAGGCCCTGCTCCCGCACGCGCCATTCCCCCTCCAGCGGCAATGCACGCAGCGCTTTTTTTACAGGGGCCTGCGTACGTGCTGTCCCATCATCCATGACCAGCAGGCTGTCATAAGGCGCAAACACATGGTCGCCTCCAAAGGGATGCACTTCACCCGTAGCAATATCCACGTATTTTGCCCCTTTTGCAATATGGGCCGCCTGCTCTTCCGCTGTGGAGTTTACGAAATAATGAATGTCAAACCCATCATATTGCCGCATGGTATATGTAATGTTTTCATTATCTATAATCGTCTCTGCCCGCAGTTCTTCCGCCGCGGCAATTTTCCCGCCGTTTGCACGGTAGTCCTCCAGCAGCCTCTTTGTACTGTCCAGCAACATCGCCTCCGGCGGCAGGATCACCGTGGTGTACCGCTGCGTCCCAATCACCAGTGCGGCCCCTTCCACATGCGCGTGCCGCTCCATGATGGTTTCGTCACCCAGATGGAACAAAATATGCTTGCGTTCCAGGTTCTTGACAATTGCAAGGAATTGCTGATAATATTCCGAAAGCCCCTTGTTCTCCCCGTTGTCAAACAACGTCCAGGCGGTCGTTTGCGGATGGAGCAGGAGCGTATCGCACACAGGCCGGCCCTCCGCCAAAATCATCCCCACGCGGGACATCGCATCCGCGAAGCGATTAAATTCTCCCCACCAGGGCTGCTGGTAATACATTGCCGGGGGATAATCCCGTTTGCGGATCCCCCGGAGGGAATATCCCAGCAAATGCTGGCAGAGCATATTGATGCCATGCACCATTTGCCATTCATAAATACGCCGCAGTTCTTCAAAGCTGATGTTGTGCCCGCAAAGCGCAAATGTTTCAGACAGCACTTGCTTTTTCCCCAGCTGCTGCGCCACAGAAGACACCTGAATTGGCGTCAGGCAATCCTTGATCGGCCGTCCCAGCCAGTCCATACCCGGCATCGTGAAATATTCATAATGCGGCATCACCGCGCCGTTCGAGGTCAGCTGGCTTTCAAAATCCTCTTCCAAAACCAAATGCCCTGTAAAGCCCAATCCGCGCGCCGTGCACCAATCATAAATCTGCTTCATATAATTTTTGGAAAACAAATCCGTAATGAGCTTCCAGAACTTCACACGCGTATCCTTATAAGCGCCCACAGGCTGGAACAGCTCCGCCAAATGCGGCAGCAGCTCCTCTCCATAAGCCTCTTTGTAAGCCGCCGGCAATTGCAGGCTCCAGGGGATCCCGTCGCGGGATATCTGCGGTTCGTCTGTGAAAAAGCCTGCAATTTCATTTTTGAACCGTTCGTAATACGGCTCATAAATCTCGTGGATGAAATCCGCAATCACTTCCGCATCCAGCGTATCCACATAAAATGGGTTCACATCGTAATAAAAATGATACCCGCCGTAATTGCCAATGGTGCGCGGCGTTTCCTTTTCGCCTTCCTCCATGCGCAGATATTTCTGCTGGAATTTCTCGCCCTTGCCGTTGACGCGCCCGCCGCCGAAGCCGCTGGGCCAGCCGTTTTCATCATACGCCCACGCGCCCATATCCAGCTTTTTTGCCTCTTCCGCCGCGCGGCTGATGTTGCCGAACCATTCTTCCCCCATAAATTCCGTCTGCAAACCGCCCCGGGCATGCATAAAGAATCCGCCGATTCCGGCTTCATGCAGGAGCTTGACCTGCCGCGCCGTCTCTTCTGTATTCAATTTTTCGTTCCAGGACCAAAACGGAATGGGCCTGTATTGATTGGGTACATGTTTGAAATCCATTTCCATACTCCTCGTTTTTCTTTCAAT
>DVND01000004.1 GCA_018714645.1 Candidatus Avimonoglobus intestinipullorum | reverse complement strand
ATGATTTTATCATAAAGAATGCATTTCGTCAAGCATGGAAAAATGAGCACGTCCCCAGCCCGTGAACACAGGAAAATCGCCTCAATGCAGCTTGCCGTAAGCCGCAGTATATGATATAATAAAAACAACAGAAGAACGAAAACCTTGCGGTTTTCATCATTATGTTTTTATTGTATCGGTGTGCAGCAAAGCGATAAGCTCTTTGTCCTGATGATATAATAAAAACAGTCTAGACAAAATAGAAGCATTGGAGACGATTGCCGTGGAAAAAGGGAACAATGAAACATATTTTCTGATGTGTGAAAGAAATTGGATTTATTATACATTGATTTCCATTGCCGGGTTCATGGGCGCTTATACATATCTGCTTCGCGGGAATGTGTTTTGCAACGCGCAGACGGGGAATGTCGTATTGATGGGGATGGCGCTCGGCGCGGGAAAATGGGGCGAAGGATTTTACTATCTGATCCCCATTTCCGCATATGTCCTGGGCGCATTTGTGTCGGAGCTGTTCCCAAACCCCATTAAGCATACGCTGCCGATACGCTGGGATACCCTCTTGATTGCTATCGAAATGCTTGTTGTGGCGGGATTGGGCTTTGTGCCCGAATCGGCGCCGGTGCAAATTTCACAGGTGGCGATCAATTTCATCGCCTCCATGCAATACAATACGTTCCGGCAGGCAGAAGGCATCCCTGTGGCTACCACCTTCGCGACAAACCATATCCGGCAAATTGGAGTGGGCTTGGCAAAGGAGCTCAAACACCTGCATACCGGCAACAAATCGCATCGCAAGAAATTATCAATACATTTCCTGATGCTGGTGTTTTTCGTGCTTGGAGCTGTTACGGGAACCATATGCTGCAATCTTTTTATCGGGAAAGCCATATGGGTGCTTCTGATCCCGTTCGGGATCGTGTTTGGCGCACTGCTTTACGCGGATCTAAAAACAGAAAGGGACATGGTAGAAAAAAAGCCGGCCGGCCATTGATGCCATGTACAAAAAAACGCCGCGGAATATCCGCGGCGTTTTTATTTATATGGTTAATCAATTTTCAAAAAATCGCTGACAACCTGGGGCATCTGGTCTTTTTCACATACCAGATTGAACAGCCTCGATTTCACCTTCAAATCAGCCAGCGATTTTGGGATCCGCATACCGCTGATGCCGGAAAGCTCTTCCAGCAGCGTAAACTCATCCTTGCCCGCCACGAAATTGCGGCCTTTTAAGGCGATCAAAACGCTCTGGTTGAATTTGAACGGGCTTGCAGTGGATGCAATAATGGTCTTTGTCTTGTCGCCCGTTAAAGCTGCATATTTGTCATATACCGCCTTCCCCACAGCCGTATGCGTATCAATCACATAATCAAACTGTTCCTTGCAGGCCTTAATGGTTGCCATCGTCTTGTCATCGTCGGCAAACCCGGCCCAGAACAGGCTCTTGATTTTCGCTTTCACCGCATCGTCGACCTCATACCGGCCGCCGGCGTTCAGCGCCTGCATCCATGCAGCCACCTGCCCCGCATTCCCGTCCGTCATATCGAACAGGAACCGCTCCAGATTGCTGGAAATCAAAATATCCATGGACGGCGAAATCGTTGTATGGAACGCGCGGTTTTTGTCATACACGCCCGTGGAGATGAAATCCGTCAGGACATTGTTTTCGTTAGACGCGCAAATGAACTTCGCAATGGGAAGCCCCATCTTTTTCGCATAATATGCGGCGAGAATGTTGCCGAAGTTCCCCGTGGGCACAACCACATTGACCGGCTCTCCCGGCTTGAGCTCCTCCGCCTTACGCATATCTGCATAAGCCGAGAAATAATACACGATCTGCGGGACCAGCCGCCCCCAGTTGATGGAATTGGCGCTGGAGAGTTTAAATTGGTTGCGGCTCAAAAGCGCTTTGTAGGCTTCATCCGTGAAAATCTTCTTCACGCCGTTCTGCGCATCGTCAAAGTTGCCTTTTACCGCCGCCACGCCAACATTGTTCCCCTCCTGGGTCACCATTTGCAGCTTTTGGATTTCGCTGACGCCGTTGTCCGGATAAAACACGATAATCCGCGTGCCGTTGACGTCCCGGAAGCCCTCCAGGGCCGCTTTGCCCGTATCCCCGGACGTGGCTACCAAAATCACGACCTCGTCCTGCTCGTTTGTCTTTTTCATGGACGTGGTGAGCAGGTGCGGCAGGATTTGGAGCGCCATATCTTTAAACGCACAGGTCGGCCCGTGCCACAGCTCCAGGAAATACACAGCCTCCGAAAGCTTATAGACCGGCGCAATATTTGCCGTTTCAAACTTCTCCTTCGTATACGCCCTACCGATGCAGTCCTTTAGTTCCTCTTCGGTAAAATCCGTCAGGAACTTGCGCAAAATGGTATACGCGCGTTCATTATAGCTTTGCTCGGCCAAACCCTCAATTTCATGCGGTTCCATGTTCGGGATCTGCTCTGGGACGAACAGCCCTCCTTCCACAGACAACCCCTTTTTGATCGCCTCTGCGGAACTCAGTTTTATTTGTTTATCTCTCGTACTCAGATATTGCATGTTTCAAAATTCCAACCCTTCATTTTAGAAGCTTATGCATATTTTTTAATATAATCCGGCGCTTCATTGACGTCGATGCTGACAGAAATATTAAAGGACACATTGAACTTCGCCCCAATGTCTTCAATGTCATTCAAAAATTTCTCAAAGCCGTCCATGGAATTGTGGACAATCTTCAAAATCCCGTCAATAAAGATATTGGTAATATCAAAATTACCGCTGATAATCCCGCAGATAAACCCTAAAAACTCATCCCAGGACTTGATTTCAAATTCCGAAGTGTCATACATCCTGACGCTGGACTTTATATCATACATACTTCTGCCCGTATTGTCGCTGATAAAGGCCACATTCCCATTCGCAACAGACGCCGCATTGTTCACATTTTCGATTAAAACCTTCGTCTTCCCCGTGCCTTTTTTGCCGATTAAAAGTTCAACCATATCATGCTCCTCCTTTAAATTTAGAATATTTATAAGCAGCGGGAGCCTCCCGCAGTACTCACGAAAGCCGTTCTTCCAGCGCCGCCTTTTGATCCTCATAGCCGGGCTTTCCGAGCAGGGCGAACATATTCTTCTTGTACGCCTCCACGCCCGGTTGGTCAAAGGGGTTCACGCCCAAAAGATAACCGGATATGCCGCAGGCCTTTTCAAAGAAATAGACCAGCTTCCCAAAGTAAAACGCATCCAATTTCGGCACGCGCACCACCAGATTCGGCACGCCCCCGTCCGTATGGGCCAAAGCCGTCCCCTGGGCCGCTTTGCTGTTCACATAATCCACTGTTTTGCCCGCCAGGAAGTTCAGGCCGTCAATGTCGTCCTCTGTTGCTTCCACAGTGATGTCCCGGCGCGGTTCATCCACCAGGATTGCCGTTTCATACAGCATCCGCATCCCCTCCTGGATATACTGCCCCATGGAATGCAAATCCGTGGAAAAGTCTGCCGCCGCCGGGAAGATGCCCTTATTGTCTTTTCCTTCACTCTCCCCAAACAGCTGCTTCCACCATTCGCCAAAGTAATGCAGCGCCGGTTCAAAATTCACCATCAATTCCACCGTCTTGCCCTTTCGCAAGAGCACATTGCGCACCGCCGCATATTGATAACAGGGGTTTTCCATCAGGCTGGGGTTTGCGTATTCCTCCTGCCCCTCCCGGGCGCCCCGCATGATTGCGTCAATGTCAATGCCGGCAGCCGCTATGGGCAGCAAGCCCACCGCCGTCAGGACGGAATACCGCCCGCCCACGTCATCCGGGATGACAAAGGTTTCATAGCCTTCCTCATCCGCCAGCCTTTTCAGCGCGCCGCGGGCTTTATCCGTCGTCGCGTAGATTCTGGCCCTGGCGCCCTCGCGCCCATATTTTTTCTCCAATAATTCCTTGAAAATCCGGAATGCGATTGCGGGCTCGGTCGTTGTGCCCGATTTAGAGATCACATTCACGGAAATGTCTTTCCCTTCAACTGCATCCAGCAAGTCGGCAAGATACGTCGAGCTGATGCTGTTTCCGGCAAAAAATATAGCCGGAGAATTCCTCTTATCCTGCGCAAGCACATTGTAAAACGAATGCGACAGCATTTCAATCGCGGCCCGCGCTCCCAGATAAGACCCGCCGATCCCGATGACCACCAGCACCTCCGAATCGGACCGGATTTTTTCTGCGGCTTTTTTTATTCTTGCAAACTCTTCTTTATCATAATTTTGGGGCAGTTCCACCCAGCCGAGAAAATCGTTCCCGGCGCCGGTCCCCCGATGCAGCATCTCGTGCGCCGCACCCACATACCCCTGTATATTCAGAAGCTCATGTTCCCCTATGTAGCCTTTTGCTTTCGCATAATCAAATGTTAAATTTCCCATTCCTACACACCCTAAACTCATTATATTTGTACCTTTATTTTAATACATTTACGGCTATAAATCAAGTGTTATTTTGCACATTCGGCCATGCTTTGTACAAATGCAAGCATTCTTTTCCATATTTTATGCAGAATGTTTGAGATTTAAACTTTTTCATAGTTTTTTCAAAAAAAATGTTGCATTTTCTACCAGCCTGTGGTATACTATATGAGTTATTTTTGGATGGTCCTCTGCCTCGGTCGGCACGAACGTCTATATCAAGAGAGGAGGGTTTCATGATGAACGCAAAGGAAATCATGGACACTTTGACAAAAGACCAAATCAGAACAGACCTGCCGGAACTCACAATCGGCAACAACGTCAAGGTTTACCAGAAAATCACGGAAGGCAACCGCACCAGGACCCAGATGTTTGAAGGTACAATCATCAAAAAGCAGGGCGGCGGCATTTCGCAGACGTTTACCGTGCGGCGGCTGTCTTACGGCGTCGGCGTGGAAAAAACCTGGCCTGTCAATTCGCCAAACATCGAGCGTATTGAAATTTCCAGAAAAGGCCGCGTGCGCCGGGCAAAGCTCTACTATCTGCGTGACAGGGTGGGCAAAGCTGCGAAGGTTAAGGAAAAAATCTGATTTTTCAAAATCATGCGTGCAAAAGGGACAATTGTTGTCCCTTTTTGCTTAGCTTCCAAATTTAAAAAATATATCCT
>DVND01000022.1 GCA_018714645.1 Candidatus Avimonoglobus intestinipullorum | reverse complement strand
CAACAATTTTCCCATAAAAAAACAGTTGATTTTTCGTACAATTCGTGGTACAATAATTTTTTTGACTTTTCAGGTATATTGTGGTATAATATAAGAAAGAATAAATATTGGATGACAATATAAATGGAGGGGACCAAAATCGTGTATAACGTAGGTGACAGAATTGTATATCCGATGCACGGCGCGGGGATTATTGAATCAATAGAAAGCCGGGAAGTGCTCGGGAAAACGCAGGAGTATTATATTATGCGCCTGTCATCTTCGGGTGATATGACGGTGATGATCCCGAAGCAGAAATGCGATGAGATCGGTGTCCGGTTTGTGATCAGCAAGGAGGAAGCGGCGAAGGTTCTGGAAACCTTCCGTAAGGTCCCTGTTTATGAGGATTCGAACTGGAACAAGCGGCATCGGGATAATATGGTAAAAATCAAGTCCGGGGATATTTATCAGGTTCTGAGCGTTGTGAAGGATCTGATGTACCGTGACAAATCAAAGGGCCTGTCCACCAGTGAGCGGAAGATGCTCAACAGTGCGAAGCAGATTATGGTGAGCGAACTGGTGCTTTCCAAGGTTGCCGGGCAGGCGGACATTGAAAATATTATCTGCGATACGGTGGATGAATTGTTTTAAATAAAGCGGGTGGGCAAGAGTTCGCCCGTTTTTTTGCTTGAGTTGAATATGGAGGGTGCGTATGGTTTCGGGGATTATTGTGGCTGCCGGACGGGGCAGCAGGATGAAGGCGGAGCAAAACAAGGTGTATCTGCCGCTGTGCGGCAAGCCGGTTTTGCAGCATACGGTGCAGGCGTTTTTGGATTGCAGCTGTATCGGCGAGCTTGTGATTGTGACGCGGGCGTGTGATGTGGAGCAATGCCGCGCGCTTTTTCAGGAGCAGGGCGTCAAAATTGTGGAAGGCGGCGCAACGCGGCAGGAATCGGTTTACCGGGGGCTGCGGCAGATAACGGGGGACATTGCGGTGATCCATGACGGCGCGCGGGCGCTGGTTACGCCTGCGCTGATCGGGCAGACCGTTTTGGCGTGCCGGGAGCATGGCGCAGCAGCAGCCGGCGTGCAGTGCAAGGACACGTTAAAGACGGTGGATGCAAACGGGTTCATTGTTGGGACGCCGGACAGGAATGTTACATATCAGATCCAAACGCCGCAGGTGTTTGAATCCGAAAAAATAAGGGTAGCACATGAACGGGCGCTGCGCGAGCATGTGGAAGCCACGGATGACTGCGGGCTTTATGAGCGGTATTTTGGAAGGATAAAGATGGTTCCGGGCAGCTATGAAAACATCAAGCTGACAACGCCGGAGGATCTGCTGCTGGCGGAACGGATTTTAGAAGGGAGAAAGGGAGGATTTTATGCGGATCGGACAGGGATATGACGTGCATCAGTTGGCGGAAGGCCGGGAATTGGTGCTGTGCGGCGTGAAAATTCCATACGGGAAGGGCTTGCTGGGGCATTCCGACGCTGATGTTGCACTGCATGCATTGGCGGACGCCCTGCTGGGCGCGGCCGGCCTGGGGGATATCGGCCGGCACTTCCCGGATTCAGACCCCCGGTATAAAGGGATTTCCAGCATGATCCTGTTGGAGGCGGTCATGGGGAAAATCAGGGAACGGGGGTTTGCGGTGGAGAATGCGGATGTGACGGTTATTTGCCAGGCGCCGAAACTGGCGGCGTACATTCCGGCGATGGTCAAAAACATTGCAGGCGTTTTGCAGATTGCGCAGGATTGCGTCAATGTCAAAGCGACCACGACGGAACACCTGGGTTTTGAGGGCCGCGGCGAAGGGATTTCTGCCATGGCGGTTGTTTTATTAAAAAATTAGTTATTTTTTTGACATCTTGAAAGAAGTGTGTTATAATGTTAAATATTTAACTAACTTCTAAGGGAGGTTGTTGATGGTGCATTATAACGGGAAAAAGGTACCATCGGTTGTAATAAAGAGGCTTCCGCGGTATTACAGGTACCTGGGAGAGCTTTTGAAGCAGGATATCAAACGGATTTCCTCCAATGTTTTGAGCACCAAAATGAATGTGACAGCATCGCAGATCCGGCAGGATTTCAATTATTTCGGCGGCTTTGGCCAGCAGGGATATGGGTATAATGTGGAATTCCTGTATCGTGAGATTGGGGAGATCCTGGGATTACACGAGGGCTATAAAACAATTATTGTGGGCGCGGGGCATCTGGGACATGCGCTGGCGAACCATTCCACCTTTGAAAAGCGGGGGTTCCGCCTTGCAGGGATTTTTGACATTGATGAAACAATCATCGGCAAAGAGATAAACGGCGTGAAGATCATGCATATTGATACACTGGAGGAATTTATTGCGCAAAACGGGATCGATATCGCAATCCTTGCCACGCCCCGGGCGGTGGTGCAGGATATGGCGAACCGGCTGGTGGCGTGCGGGATTAAGGGGCTTTGGAATTTTTCCTATGTGGAATTAAAAACAGACCAGCCGGTGGCGATTGAAAATGTGCACTTGTCGGATAGCTTGATGACCTTGTCTTATAAAATCAAGCAGGGCGACGAGGAATAGAAAGGAACATGCGGTATGCGGACAATTGCGTTTGTGGGCCCCAGCGGCACGGGGAAGAGCTACCGGGCGCTGATGGTGGCAAAACAATACGGAGCCGATGCAATTTTGGACGATGGTTTGCTGATTTCGGAGAATAAGGTTTTGGCGGGGATCTCGGCGAAGCGGGAGCCTACCAAGCTCGCTTCTGTGCGCCGGGCGCTGTTTGTGGAGCCGGATCATGCGCGGCAGGTGCGCAATGCAATCCGGAACAACCGGGTGCGCTGTGTGATGATTTTGGGAACGTCGGACGCTATGGTGGAAAAGATTGCAAAAACGCTGCAGCTGCCTGAAATAGAGCAAATCATCCATATTGAGGATGTTTCCACGCCGGAGGAAATACAGCTGGCACAGGATATGCGCCAGGTCCAGGGAAAGCATGTGATCCCTGTGCCCACTTTTGAAATCAAGAAGGATTTTTCGGGGTATTTTCTGCATCCGCTGCGGATTTTCCAGAAGAGCATGGACACGCCGGAAAAGGACAAGGGGGATAAGACCATCGTCCGCCCGACCTTCAGCTATCTGGGCGATTACACGATTTCCGACAATGTGATTGAGCAGATTGCGGCCCATGAGGCGCTGAAGATCCGGGACGTGTATAAAGTCAATGGCGTAACTATCCGGAAAACGGAGCATGGCGCGCACATTGAACTGAATGTGATATTGCGGTACGGATGCAAAATACAGGAGGTTTGCAAAGCGGTTCAGCACACCGTTGTCAATGGGGTGGAGCGGTATTCCGCGGTCAATGCGCGGCGAGTGCATGTGCTTGTAAAAGGGCTACATGTATAGCAAGAAAGATCAATGTATAAAAATGACTGCTGCCGCAGTCATTTTTTATAGAATGTTACATTTTTG
>DVND01000021.1 GCA_018714645.1 Candidatus Avimonoglobus intestinipullorum | reverse complement strand
TAATATTATTATTTGTATGGAGGTGATAAAATGGATAAACATAGTGAAAAACAATGGAAATGCAAGGATTGTAAACGGTATAGGGCTGTAGAGGGGGATCGTGGATGCTGCATATGGCCCCTGCGGACGTGTACGTTTGCGGAGCGGGAGGCGTGCGTCGATTTTGTAAAAAAACCAAAACCGAAAAAACAGCGGGCATAAACCCGCTGTTTTTATATCCTCCAGAACGCAAGCGTTCCGGCCGAACGTTCTTTGCCAGGCTTTCTTTCAAGAAAGCCGCGTCCCCTTACCCGTTAAACCCGTTGGGATGCTTGGACTGCCACCGCCAGCTGTCCGCACACATCTCGTCGATGCCGCGCGTGGCTTCCCAGCCCAGCTCCCGCTTCGCTTTGGACGGATCCGCGTAACACTCCGCAATGTCCCCGGGGCGCCGCCCTTCGATGCGGTAGTCCAGCTTTTTCCCGCAGGCCTTTTCAAAAGCGTGGATGACGTCCAGCACCGAATAGCCGTTGCCTGTGCCCAGATTGTAAATGTGCACGCCCGCCGCACCGGACTTTTTCTCCAGCGCCTTCAAGTGCCCCAGCGCCAGATCCACCACATGGATGTAATCCCGCACGCCGGTGCCGTCCTTGGTGGGGTAATCGTTGCCGAACACGTGCACGTATTCCAGCCGGCCCACCGCCACCTGCGCCACGTACGGCAGCAGGTTGTTGGGGATGCCCTTGGGATCCTCGCCCAGGTCGCCGCTCTCATGCGCGCCGATTGGGTTAAAATACCGCAAAAGCGTCACAGACCACTTGTTGTTCGCCTTGTAGACGTCCTGCAAAATGGTTTCGATCATCAGCTTCGTGGAACCGTAAGGGTTGGTGGTTGACAGGGGGAAATCCTCTAAAATCGGCACCGTTTCCGGCATGCCGTACACCGTCGCCGAAGAGGAAAATACAATATTATACACGCCGTGCTTTTCCATGATGTCCACCAGGTTCAGCGTCCCCGTGATGTTGTTGTGATAATAGCGCAGCGGGATCTGCGTCGATTCCCCCACCGCCTTCAGGCCGGCAAAGTGGATGACGGAATCAATTTTATGCTCCTCGAACACCCGGTTTGTGGCTTCATAGTCCAGCAAATCCACCTGATAAAACGGGAACTCCTTCCCCGTGATCCGCTTCACGACCTCCAGCGCTTTTTCATTGGAATTACACAAATTATCCAGCACCACAATCTCATACCCCGCGTTAAGCAGCTCTACGCAGGTGTGGCTCCCGATATATCCGGCGCCGCCGGTGACCAAAATTTTCATTCAACTTCCATCCTTTCATCCAGATTCAATTGTAGTATACCCCATTTTCCCCTTTTTTGCAAGGTGCATTTGCGTTTTTGGGACAATTGTGGTATATTAGATATAAATTCAATCGGGGAGGCGGTTTTTTTGTACATCATGGATATGCACAACCACACAACCTTCAGCTATGACGGTTCCGATACGCCGGAGGCTGTCATCGAAAACGCCATCGCTCACGGCGTTGCCGCCGTCGGCATTACCGACCACCAATTCAGCATCGGCACAAATTTGTGGGCGTATTATGAAAAAATCGAAACGCTCAAAAGGACGTATGCCAAGCGCATCCGGGTGCTGTGTGGGCTGGAGGTCGGCACGCGGCCAAAGCCGGACGACCTGTTCCCCGCCCAGTGCGCCAAGCTGGATTTCTGCCTGTTTGAAAGCCTGGACAGCCCCTCCGGCATGGATCTATATGAATTTATCGAATGGCGGCGGCTGTTCACCGTCCCCTGCGGCCTGGCGCACACGGATATTTTTGCCCTGTCTGCCCGCTACGGTGTGGACATGCTGCAGCTGATGCGGCGGGAGCGCCTGTTCTGGGAGCTGAACACCTCCGGCAACTACGACTACTACTACGACTTCCTCACAAACCGCGAAAAGCAGCAGCGCGCCGCTGCCGCCGGCGTCCCGATGAGCGTCGGCTCCGACACCCATGCGGTATGCGGCTATAACGCCCAAAAACTCCGGCGCGCCCATGCGTTATTGCAGGATTTAAATATCCCGCTGGTTTCCATATGACAGCGGGGCTTCGCCCCCTGCGCCCCACCGCCTTTTGAAACAGGCGGCTGAAAACTTTAAAACCATGCAAGCGCTGCTTGCATGGTTTTATTTTTTGAATTGGAGCGCCAATTCTTTATCTTCTTTAGGAATCCGCAGGGATTCGCGGATTTTGCGGACAGCCATATTCGTGGTGACGGCGTTCATGGGCCCGCGCTCCAAAAACGCCAGCGTCTGCGGACGGCATTTTGCAAAGGCCGTTGCCAACAGCCATGCCTGCATCATCTGCACGTAGTAAAAATCGCTGTCTATGCGTTCCACCTTCTCCAGCACCGTATCAATATATGCATCATCCAGGTAAAACGCCATCAGCGCGCCGAAGCCGAACCGCACCGCCCAGGGGTTTTTATGATCGATAAACCAGTCCACATCGGCGATAAATTCCTCCCGGTGCTTTTTGACGCCCTTAAACGACACCGTGTCACAAATCGCCCAGTTATAAATTTTATCTGTGAACGCCTTCATATAGCCCAGCATCTGCGCATAACCGCACCGCACGCCCGCCATCACCAAGCCCTCGATGATGACCTCTTCGTGATAATCACCTTTTTTCAAAAGCAGGTATTGCCCGTAATCGCCCTTCAAAATCTCCTTTGCAAGCCGCCGGAGCGCCGGGATGCGGATGCCGAAGGTATGGGGCGTGCCGGGGATCAGGGCGTCGTTAAAGGCTTTGTAATCTGCTTCGCCGAGGCTTTGCAGGTATGTGAAGAACTGCTGATATGTACCGGCATTCCACGTTGTATGCGCCAAATCCATAAAACCCTCCCAAAAATATGGGCCGGCGGCTGCCGGCCCGGTCTTTATGATGCCAATGCCCACGTCCTGCAACATGGGCATCGGTCTATATTTTTACCGCTGTACCCGGCCGGAACCGTCGCCGCCCACCAGGTTTTCCACGTCCGCCCGCGAAACCAGGTTGAAGTCGCCCGGGATGGTGTGCTTCAGCGCGGACGCCGCCACGCCGAATTCCAGCGCCGCCTTGAAGTCCTTGCCGTCCAGCAGGCCGCAGATCACGCCGCCCGCAAAGGAGTCGCCGCCGCCCACGCGGTCTACGATGCGCACCTCGTATTTCCTGGAGTGGTAAAATTCCTTGGAATCCCGGTCATAGATACAGGCCGACCAGCCGTTATCCGACGCGGAATAGCTCTCCCGCAGGGAGCTGATGACATATTTGAAATTGAATTTTGCCACCATCTGCTCAAAAATATCCTTGTAGCCCGCCAGCTCCAGTTCGCCGCTGGTGACGTCCGTATTGCCCGGCTTGAAGCCCAGCACCTTTTCGGCGTCCTCTTCGTTGCCGATGCACACATCCACATACTGCATCAGGTTCGTCATGACCTTTTGCGCCTTTTCCGAGCTCCACAGCTTTTTGCGGAAGTTCAGGTCCACGGAAACGGTAATGCCTTTTGCCTTCGCCGCTTTCAATGCCGCTTCCGTCAGTTCTGCCGCCGCGTCCGACACAGCGGGAGTGATGCCTGTAAAGTGGAACCAGTCCGCCCCTTCGAAAATCGCATCGAAATCGAAATCCTCCGGCTTTGCGGTGGAAATGGAGGAATGGGCGCGGTCATAGACCACGTTGGACGCGCGCATGGACGCGCCCGTCTCCAAAAAGTAGATGCCCAGCCGCTCGCCGCCGCGGGCGATGTGCTTTGTCTCCACATTCATCTTGCGCAGCGCAGCCACCGCGCAGTCCCCGATCGGGTTGTTCGGGACCGCCGTCACGAACTCCGCCTCATGCCCGTAATTTGCAAGGGATACCGCAACATTGGCCTCCCCGCCGCCGTAGCACACATCAAACGCATCCGCCTGAATAAACTTCTGATACCCCGGCGTGGAAAGCCGCAACATGATTTCTCCCAATGTAACAACCTTTGCCATGTTCAAAACTCCTTTTTACGCTCTCGCTTCTTTAATTTTTGCAATAAATTCTTTCGCCGTCGCAGTGATTTGCGCATAGTCGCCTGTCTTCGCGCCTTTTGTCAGGCTGGAGCCCGCGCCGACCGCCACCGCGCCCGCTTTGATCCATTTGTCTACGTTGGACACGTCCACGCCGCCCGTGGGCATCAGCTTCGCCTGAGGCAGGGGGCCCTTGATATCCTTGATAATCGTCGGCCCAAATAAATCGGCCGGGAAGATTTTGCAGATATCCGCGCCCGCTTCCATGGCTGTCAGCACTTCGGTAATGGTCATGCAGCCCGGCAGGTACGGCACCCGATACCGGTTGCACAGCTCCGCTGCGCCGCGATTGAAGCCGGGGCTGACGATATAGTTCGCGCCGGAAAGGATCGCCGTGCGGGCGGTTTCCGCATCCAGCACCGTCCCCGCGCCCAGGAGCATTTCGCCGTTGGTGTATTTATTCGCCAGCGCCTCGATGACCTTATGCGCCCCCGGCACCGTAAACGTCAGTTCGATGGACGGGCAGCCGCCCTCCAGGCATGCATCCGCAATGCGGATGGCCTCGTCCGCCGTATTGGCGCGGACCACCGCCACCAGGCCGGCATCCGTCATTTTTGTTAGTACTTGTTGTTTTTCCATTGTTTTTGCCTCCAATTTTTATAATTTACTGTATATCTCCGGAACCCAGGATAATGGTATCCGCCGTTTTCGGCCTGTTCCGCAGCTTCAGGTACAGCTGCGCAAAGGTGGCGCTGTAATACGGCTGCACGAACAGCGACCCAATGCAGCAGACCAAAAAGCCCAGCAGGAACCACCCCAGGAACGACAGCTCCAATACGAACGTCGCCCATTTGTTCCCCTTCATCATCTCTTTGCTCTGTGCCAGCGCGTCGCGCCAGTCAGTGTCCGGGGTTTCGCACAGGATGTATTCCACCATATAGTATTCATACGACTTGACCAGCGCCGGGAGCAGCGCGGCAATATACGCCACAATGGCGAACAGGATGTATGCCACCATCAAAACCGATTCCAGGAAATCGCGCCCGCCGCGGTATGTGTATGCATAGGAAACGCCGCCCCTGGTATAGCCGTAGCTGACCATATCCATACCCGCAAACAGTGCGCCGCCGATAATTGCCAGCAAAATGACCACACCGATTGCAATCAGCCCCCACAGGAAGATGAACAGCATCTTCATGAAGGTCACCTTTACCACGTTGAGGTAGTTGGATTTAAACACAAAAAACAGATGCTCCAACTTGGTCTCCCCCGTTTCGGCATTGCGGACAAAGAACCGGTTCAGCCCCACCTGCAGCGGCATCAGAAGAAAGATGGAAACCGCAACGGACATGAGCGCAAACATGATCGAGATCACGCCGATCGGGATCGTCGCCACCGGGCTGATGTACGCCGTTTCCCCCATAAGCCCCGTGTAAATATTGAAACTGCCGAAAATCCCGGACGCCACGCCGGAGATCACAAAGATGATCGCGCACGCGGCAAAGCACATCCAGTATGAATTTGCCAAAACTTCTTTCGCTTTTTGCTTCAGTTCCGCCCTGTGAAACATATGTACTCCTCCTTTATAATTGTTACCTTTTCAATTATATCACATATTCAAAATTTTGCAAGCCATGCCGCTTTTTTCTTGATTATACTTGTGTAAAAAATAAGAATAGGGTATAATGAGTATATCATTTTACAAAAGAGGTGACCATTGTGCAAGACCCTGTGATTTTATATATTGTCCTGCCCTGCTACAATGAGGAGGCCGTCCTCCCGGAAACCGCCCGCCGGCTGCTGGCGCTTCTGGAAACCATGCGGGCGCAGGAAACCATCGCGCCATCGTCCAAAATCGTATTTGTGGACGACGGCAGCCGCGACAGGACCTGGGAGATCATCAGCGGCCTGGCGGAGGCCCATGAGGAAGTATCCGGGCTGAAGCTAGCGAAAAACGCGGGCCACCAGAATGCGCTCCTGGCGGGGCTGATGACCGTCCGCTCCGAGTGCGGCTGCGCAATTTCCATTGACGCGGATCTGCAAGACGACATCAATGCCATCCCGCAGATGGTGCAAAAATATTACGAGGGCAACGATGTGGTCTACGGCGTGCGCTCCAGCCGCAAGACGGATACCGCCTTCAAGCGGGAGACGGCGCTGCTGTTTTACAAGCTGATGCGGCTTTTGGGCGTGAACATGGTCTATAATCATGCCGACTACCGCCTCATGAGCCGCCGCGCCCTGGACGCGCTGGCCGAATTCCCCGAAGTGAACCTGTTTTTGCGCGGCCTGGTGCCGCTGGTGGGATATAGGTCCGCCAGCGTCAGCTACGAACGCCAGGAGCGGTTTGCGGGGGAATCCAAATACCCCTTGAAAAAGATGCTGTCCTTTGCCTTTGACGGCATCACCTCCTTCAGCATCACGCCCATCCGCCTGATCAGCGGCCTGGGAATCGTCGCGTGCTTGTTTTCCATGATTATGGCGGTGTACGCGTTCATTGTGAAGCTGATGGGCCATTCGACGGAGGGGTGGTCGTCCCTGATGGTGTCCATCTGGTTTTTGGGCGGCGTACAGCTTGTTTCCGTGGGACTGATCGGAGAGTATATCGGCAAGATTTACAAGGAGGTCAAACGCCGGCCCCGCTATATCATTGAGGAATACAAAAAAGAGTAGAAAGGACGTTTCCCATGTACGATATCGTTATTATCGGCGGCGGGGCCGCGGGCCTCTCCGCCGCCATCTATGCAGGCCGCAGCGCCATGCGGACGCTGGTGGTCGAAGGCACCAGCCTGGGCGGGCAGGTGAACCTGACCTACGAGGTGGACAACTATCCCGGCTTTTTTGACAATCCCGCCGGGGCTGATTTGTCGGAAAACATGAAAAAACACGCCGCAAAATTTGGCACTGAATTTACGACCGAGACGGTGAAATCCATTGTCGATTTCGACCAGGATATCAAAACCGTCGTCACCCGCAGGAACGCCTATGACACCCGTGCAATCATCTTCGCCACGGGCGCAAACCCGCGGAAGCTGGGCGTTGAAGGGGAAGACCGGTTCTATGGGATGGGCGTCTCCTACTGCGCCACCTGTGACGGCGCATTTTTCAAGGGCCAGGTGACCGCCGTCGTCGGCGGGGGCAATACCGCCTTTGAGGACGCGCTGTACCTGGCGCGGTTTTGCAGCAAGGTATACCTGATCCACCGCAGCGAAAATTACCGTGCGGCGGCAAGCCTGGTGGGCAAAGCAAAGGCCGACCCGAAAATCGAACTGCTGACAAACCGCACCGTGGAACAAATTATCGGCGACACCACCGTGAAGGAGCTGCGCATCAAAAATGTGCTGGACAATACCGCGGAAACCATCGCCTGCTCCGGCGTGTTTATCGCCGTGGGGCGGATTCCCGAAACGGCGCTGGCGGGGAAATACGTCCATCTGACCCGGCAGGGCTTTATCCAGACCGACCGCGCCATGCGGACAAACGTCCCCGGCATTTTCGCCGCCGGCGACGTGCGCGACACGCCCCTGCGCCAGATTGTCACCGCCGCCGCGGACGGCGCGGTAGCGGCTACTTCCGCCATCTATTATATCAACGAATTAGAAGGATAACACCATGAAACGAATTAAAAATGCACACATTCTCACCATGTCCGGCGGGGAATACCCCCATGGGAGCATCCTGTTCGACGAAAAAATCCGCTATGTGGGCCCGGAGCAGGAGCCGGGCTGCCAGCTGGAGGAGGACATTGACGCCGGAGGCGCCTATGCGCTGCCGGGGCTGATTGACGCCCACTGCCATGTGGGCATGTTTGAAGACTCCCTAGGCTTTGAAGGTGACGACGGCAACGAGGATTCAGACCCCATCACCCCGCAGATGCGGGCGATAGATGCCATCAACCCCTTTGACCGCTGTTTTGCGGACGCGCGGCGGGCGGGCGTCACAACGGTGGTCACAGGGCCGGGCAGCGCCAACGCCATCAGCGGGCAGTTTGCCGCGGTGAAAACCGCGGGCATCTGCGTGGATGATATGGTGCTGAAAGCCCCTGCCGCCATGAAATTCGCGCTGGGCGAAAACCCGAAAACGGTGTACAACGCCAAAAACCAGACACCCATGACCCGCATGGGCACCATGGCGCTGATCCGTGAAGCGCTCTATAAGGCCGCCGAATATAAGGAGGCCTGGGAAAATTATAACGCCAACCCGGAGGATTTTGACAAGCCGGATTTTGATATGAAATGCGCGGCGCTGCTGCCCGTGCTGGACGGGAGCTTGCCTGTGAAGATCCACGCCCACCGGGCGGACGACATCTGCTCCGCCCTGCGGCTGGCGAAGGAATTCCATCTGGATGTGACCATCGAGCACTGCTCCGACGGCATTGTCGTCCTGCCAGTGCTGGCGCGGGAAAACGTCCCTGTGATGCTGGGGCCGACCCTGTCCGACCGCAGCAAGCCGGAACTGAAAAACCTGAGCTTTGCTACATATAAGGCATTGTCCGAGGCGGGTATCGATGTGGCGATTATCACCGACCACCCGGAAATCCCCATCGAGCATCTGGGACTGTGCTGCGCCATGGCGGTCAAGCATGGCATGGAACCGGCGCTGGCGTTAAAAGCCGTCACCGCAACCGCTGCGAAAAACTGCCGCATCGACAGCCGCGTGGGTACTTTGGATGTGGGCAAGGATGCGGATATTGTGCTCTTTGACAAATTGCCAACAGAGTTCGGCGCATCGGCAATGATGACGATTATTAACGGGGATGTTGTTTATAATGCAGAAGGCAAATAACACGGGAGAAAAGATGGGAACTATTACCTATGTACCGCTTACGCGGGAAAACTGCACCGTTTCCGCGCTGGATACCTTTGAACTCTATCAAGTGGTGCAAAAATGCTGGCGGCGCATCAATGGTGCACTTGTATTGATAGATCACCCTTATATTGAAGATTTGACACTCAAAGAACGGCGGGCAGTGGCGCGGCAAATCCTTGCCGCAATCGACGGCGGCGCGGCAGCCCAAGGCGCGTTTTTGAATAATACGCTTATTGGCTTTGCTTTCTTAGACGCCGCCCTTTTTGGTAAAACAGCACGTTATCTGGATCTGGTGATGCTGTATGTTTCCCGCCCTTTCCGGAATCACGGGATCGGGAAAACCCTGTTCCGGCGCATCTGCGCCGCCGCAAAGGGCTGCGGGGCGGAAAAGCTTTACATCTCTGCCAATTCGTCCATGGAGACCCAAGGGTTTTACAGGAGTGTGGGCTGTGTGGAAGCGACAGAACTCAACCAGGTGCTGGCAAACCAGGAACCCTGCGATATCCAGATGGAATATATATTATAAAAAAGACTGCTAAAAGCAGTCTTTTTTATTGCTCGTATAGATGAGAATCCTCTTTTAAGCCCTTTGACTATATTTGCTTTGCAAATGATACATGCCCTTTCAATTCATAAAACCCATTTTTTTGATAAAACCCATAAGCAGGAACATGATTCTCTGTTTGTAAAAAGATTTGTTTTAAACCAATTTTCTTGATCCCTTTTTCA
>DVND01000003.1 GCA_018714645.1 Candidatus Avimonoglobus intestinipullorum | reverse complement strand
TATGTTTTTTCCTGGGGCTCTTTCTTTTGGGCTGTATGTTCCTGGCAAGCGCATATTTGCGTACAATTCCACAATTCGACCTATGATAAGATGGCGCAGGCTATAATTTTTGTCAGAACCCGAGCGGTATTTTAAACAGGATAAAACATATCAGCAGCAGCGTCCACACCACGAGAAATACCATTGAATACGGAAGCATGGTACCGATCAAATTGCCCAATGTGAAATCCGGCTTATACTTGCGCATATAGACGAGGATCACGCCCGCATACGTCATGAGCGGTGTGATGGTGTTTGTACAGGAATCCGCCACGCGGTAAGCCGCCGCCACCACATCCGGCGTCATGGAGGGATTGACATGGTAGAGCATGGGGATAAAGATCGGCCCCAGCAACATCCATTTTGACGTCAGTCCACCCACAAACAGGTTGATGACGGCAGTAATGATTATAAACCCCAGCATCAGCAAAATGGGTGAATTGGAAAGGCCGATGGCCTGCAGGCCTTTTGCGCCAATATAGGTAATATAGGAGCCAATGTTGGTGTAGGTCAAAAGCGCCAGAAAATTATAGCAGAAAAACGTCAGGACAATCACATAGCCCATGGAACCCATCTGCTTGGACATAGCCTCCACCACATGGGCGGTTTTGGAAAACCGCTTTGTGGCGTATCCGTAACAAATCCCGGGAACCAGGAACACAAACGTAATCATCAGAATAATGTTATCCAAAAAGGGCGTGACCGTTTTCCCATCGGCGTCCACATAATTGCGCAGCGGCCCGAAGGCCAGCAGCACCAGGACGGCAAGGCTGAACAAGAGGCCCGCCAGCGCCCACCGCATCCCCCGCTTTTCCTCCTGCTTCACTTCGAAATCCTTGATATTGACGTCCTCAGGGATTACAAACTCCTGCGTTTCAAAGCGGGGCGCAATCCATTTATTGGTGATAAACCCGCCCAGAAACACCAGCAGCACCGTGGAGGCCGCCATGAAAAAATAGTGCATGGTTGCCGGGTTCATTGCCCGGCCCGTATAGGACAGAAACGGGATACCCTGGCTTTCGGCAAAACTCTTTGCGTTGGTCCCAATCACCACATCCACCACCGTTGCGGGAATCAGGTTGGCGCTGAACCCTGCCGACACGCCCGCAAATGCCGCCGCCATCCCGATCAGCGGATGCTTGCCGACGCCCGCGTACAGCAACCCCGCCAGCGGGATCAGGATGACATATCCCGCATCGGTGGCAATATTGCTCATGATCCCCAAAAACACCAGCACATAGGGCAAAAACCGCATGGAAATCGCCGCGCCGGCACGGCGGATCAGCGCAGACAACAGCCCCGATTCTTCCGCCACGCCGATGCCGATAATCACAATCAAAATAGAGCCTAATATACCGCCCGCATAGCCCAGCCAGTTGGTCAGCAGGGCATTTGAAAAAATCCAGCGGATATTTTCGGCCGAAAACATATTTTTGATGGTATATTCCGTCGCCGTACCGTTGGCGCCCACCGTCGAAAAGGTGCTCCCGCCAAAAATCCCGGTCAGGAGCAGCACCAGCACATACAGCGTTATAAAAATAAGGACCGGGTCCGGGATCATATGCCCCACCCGTTCCATGAAAGACGTCCGGTTTTTCACGGGGATCCATCCTTTCTGTACAAATAAAGCTAATAGTAGTATGTGCAAACATTTTTATTGTAAAAGGCGAAATTTTTTCCAATCAAAAACCGGCTTGACTAATCAAGCCGGCAATGCATGTACCCATCCGCTTCCTGCCATTTGACCACAAACCCGCTCCCGTGGGAACAGAACACCGAATCCGCGCTGTTCTCCCGGTCGTGGGCGGGGTCATAGCCGATTTTCTCTAAAACCGCCGCCGTGTCATGGCATTCCGCATAGCCGCCAAAGGCCGTGCTGATGCGCCCGCTGCCCTTCGTAAAGGCCAGCAGCTCCTTGGCGTAATCCATCGCCTCCGACACGGGCAGCGTGCCCCGCACCATCGCCGTGCCGCCCATTGTTTCCGGCGCTTCAAACGTGCCGCACATTTTTTGCACATCGGCCAGCACCCGCCCCAGATCCCCGCCGGGGACGGTGATGGAAAACCGGTACAGCGGCTCCAGCAGTACGCTTTCCGCTTTGCATAAGCCCTGGCGGATCGCCCGGTACACCGCTTCGCGGAAATCGCCGCCGTGGGTGTGCTTTAGATGGGCGCGGCCGGTCAATAAGGTAATTTCCAGATCTGTGATCGGCATATTCGCCAAAACACCCGTATGGGTTTTTTCAAACACATGGGTGCGGATCAAATTTTGATAGCTTTTATCCAAAACGTCCTGGGGGCATGCGCTCCGAAATACAATTCCGCTACCCCGCGGCAAAGGCGCCAATTGCAGGTGCACCTCCGCATAGTGCTTCAAGGGTTCAAAATGGCCGCAGCCGATGACCGTGTTCCGGATGGTCTCCTGATACAGCACCTCGCAAGCCCCGAACTGTACCTGCAGCCCAAACCGCTCTGCGCAGACCGCCTGCAAAATCTCCAGCTGCACCGTCCCCATAATGTGGACGCGCAGCTCTTGGAGCGCCTCGTTCCACTGCACCCCCAAAAGCGGGTCTTCCTCCTCCAGCAGCCTGAATTTTTCCAGAACCGTCCGCAGCGGGATGCTTTCATCAAACCACACCCTTGCCACCAGCATGGGCGTGGTTTTCAGCCGGATGTTCACGCCCGTCCCGCCGATAACCGTCCCCGCCTGGGTATACCGGAGCCCCGTCACAGCGCAGACGTCCCCCGCCGAAAGCGCCTGCACCTGCTCGTATTTCGCCCCCGTATACCGCCTGATTTCATGAACCGTTTCATACACCGTCTCATCCTCAACGGCAAACCCGAACCTGTCCCGCACATGCAGCGTCCCGCCGGTGATCTTCAGCAGCGTCAGCCGGTTCCCCTGTTTGTCATACCTGATTTTAAATACCTGCCCCGCAAAGGGCGCCGCTTCATCGAACTGCGTCACGGTGAACCGGTCCAGCGCCGCTAAAAACGCATCCACGCCCTCATTGTTCAGTGCGGAGCCGCAGAAGCACAAAAACAGCTCCCGCTCCCGGATGGCCCGGACGGCTGCTTCCGCCCACAGGGCTTCGTCGACCCGGTCTTCCAGATACAGCGCCAGCAAATCCTCCCGCAGTTCCGCCACCTTTTCGGTGTATTCGGTTTCAAAATCGATGATATCCGGCGAAAACCTGCTTTTCAGCGTCCGGAGAACCCCTTGCGGGTCTGCGCCCACGCGATCGGTTTTGTTGATAAAGAAAAATACGGGCACGCGGTATTCCCGCAGCAGCTCCCACACCGTTTCCGTGTGCCCCTGGACGCCCTCCACGCTGCTGATGACCAGCACCGCATAATCCAAAACCGGCAGCACCCGCTCCATCTCCGCGGCAAAATCAATGTGCCCCGGCGTATCCACCAGATAAAACAGCGACTCCCGGTACGGGAAACAGGCGATATCGGAAAACACAGTGATACCGCGCTGCCGCTCCACCGCATCCGTGTCCAGGACCGTGTCCCCGTCGTCCACCCGGCCGCGGGTACGGATGCGGTGCGTGTTATACAGGAGCTGCTCCGCCAGCGTCGTTTTGCCCGCATCCACATGGGCCAGGATCCCAATTGTTTTTTTCATGCCATTCCTCAAATCATTGTGTACTCAAAATTCTCAAAAAGCAGGGTCGTGCCGGTATCCGTTCCCGGCGGGAGCAACGCAAGGGCGATGAACAGCTCGCTGTCATCCTCTACACAGCACAGGGTCGCATAGTCGCCTTCAATCAGAGCCACGATATAAATCTTTGATTCCATATTGTTCCCTCCAGCCTTTTCTTTTTATTATATAAGAAACTGCACAATTTTACAAGAAATATTTTTATAAAATCCGGCATATACTACAATAAATTGGAGGTGTTTGGATGAACAAAAAAAATATCAAGGCCTTGGTGATCGCCATCCTGATCCCCCTCGCCGTCGGTGCGCTGTCCGCCCTGTTGACAAAGGATTCCATGCAGGTCTACAACCAGCTCAACAAACCCGCCCTCAGCCCGCCTCCGGTGGTGTTTCCCATCGTCTGGGCAATCCTGTACATTTTGATGGGGATTTCCTCCTATATGATTCACAAATCGGGTGCGTACAACCGGGCTTCCGCCCTCAAGCTCTATACCGTACAGCTGGCCCTCAATCTGGCATGGCCCATTATCTTTTTCGCCTTACAGCTTTATCTGGCGGCCTTTTTGTGGCTCCTGGCGCTGATTGCCGTGCTGGGCGTCATGATATATCGGTTCTACCGCATCAGGCCCCTGGCGGCTTATTTGCAGCTCCCGTATCTGGCATGGACGCTGTTCGCCGCGTATCTGAATTGGATGGTCTTTCTGCTTAATTGAAAAAACAAGGGGGATCCCCCTTGTTTTTTCGTGCTATTCCGAAAGCGTCTGCGCGTAAAAATACTGGATTACGTCCCGCCGCGTGATGATGCCCATAAAATACCCGCGGTCATCCACCACCGGGACAAAATTCTGCTCCAGCACCCGCCCCAGCAGTTCTTCAACCGTCGCCGTGACATGCACCGGCGGGTTTTTCCCCTGCCTCAAAATATCCCGCACGCGGGTGCATTCCACGGATTTGATTTCCACCTGCCGTACCTCGCCGTTTTCGCCCTTAATGATGTACCACAGAAAATCGCCCTCGCTGACCGTCCCGGCATAGCGCCCGTCCTCCGTCAGCACCGGTACCGCCGTGTAGCCGTGATGGTTGATTTTCTCCAGCCCTTGGCGGATGGTATTGGTGTCCTGCAAATATGCCACGCTGCTTTTCGGTTTCAGTAAAAATGCAATATTCATTGTCCTACCCTCATATGTATCGTTTTTTTCCATTATACAGGGTCTTTGCGGGAAAGGCAATGAATATTCTGTAAACACTTCCTAAACAATATGCAACAATACTGCGCTTCTTACACAATCGTCACAGTTTTTGTGGCGTCGTCCCAGCTGACGGTGCGTTCCAGCGCCTCCGATACCGCCCGCAGCGGCACATATGTCCTGTCGTGGTAAATCATAGATGGGGCGTCCATATCCATCACCGTGCCGTTCTTGGTAAACCATAAATTTGCAAGTTGTTATTCCTCCGCAAATAACGTCGCAAGGGTTGTCAACGGTTGTTCTTCAGAGCTGCCGTCCATAAAACGGACATTTGCATGCAGCATTCCATCTACGCCCATTATCATACCATTAGTCTGCGCTATTGGCAAATCCATAGTTGTGTGTAATATTTTCATTGCCTGCGCTCTTGTTGGAACATCTTCTGCCAAAAGGTTTACTCCATTTAAAATACCATATTCACGCGCAACTTCCATATATGGCTCATACCATAGACCATCCGTCTGGTTTGCCAAAGCCGAATACCCAGTCAAGTTTTCACAGATCACTATCAGCTGCGCAGTGGTGATCTCCTCTTCAGGGCGAAACGTGTTGTCTTCAAAGCCGGACAGCACGCCATTAAATACAAGCGTCATCACAGCATCATACGCCCAATGGGTTTTATCCACATCACGGAATATCGGTTGCAATTGTGTTTCCTCCGTGTCTGATTTCCCAATTTTATTTACTATTGCAGCAAATTCCCCGCGCGTTATCGTTTTATCGGGCAAAAATTTACCGTCGTTATCACCCGATATAATACCAAGATCTGCGAAATATTCAATATCTTCCCGATACGCCGCATCTCCTATATCGGAAAATGCAGAAGCGTCGGTTACCTCCGGCTCCGCAGCGGACGCAACGCCGGCATGAATGGAATGCTCAGGGAACGCTTCCACCGGCAGCAAATTGTACGTCAGCGCAAATACCAGCAGCAATGCCCATTTGATGTGTTTCCCGGGGGTCCTTAGGGGTTGTCTTTTCTTTGTTTTCATTGTTCATCCTCCTTTTTTAATGTCGTCCGATTTTTTCCCTTTTACTTACAAGACGCTTGAACCCCCGGAAAGGTTGTATAAAATAAAAAATTTTTTTGGCATTCGCGCTTTTTCGCAAAAAAAGCCCTGTAACCAGGATGGTTACAGGACTTCTTTTTGATACCGCCTCAAATGACAGCCAGCAGGACAAAGTTTAAAATAAACAAAATTGTCGCGACCCAAAGGATCGGATGAATTTCTTTTGCCTGCTTTTTGCATATTTTGGTAATGCAATAAAAGAGGAAGCCCGCCGCAATGCCATAGGAGATGCTGTAACAAAACGCCATGAACACGCCCGCGAAAAACGCCGGCACGGCTTCGCCAAAATCATCCCATTGGATTTCCTTAAAGGCCGACATCATGATCACGCCGACAGCCACCAACGCCGGAGCCGTCGCCGCAGACGGGATGGCGCTGACAAAGGTTGCCAGGAAGGCGCTGGCGGCAAAGCACAGCGCGACAACTACGCTGGTGAGCCCCGTGCGCCCGCCGGCGCCGATACCCGCGGCACTTTCCACATACGTCGTGGTGTTAGACGTCCCGAAAATCGCACCGATGGACGTTGCTGTCGCATCTGCAAACAGCGCTTTGTCCATTTTGGATTTGAAGCCGGAAGAGTTCTCCATGGCGCGCTCGTCCTCTTCGCTGAAGATGCCGGTATGCCGCCCTGTGCCGATAAGGCTTCCAATGGTATCAAATGTATCGGAAAGGCCGAACGAAAAAATCGTGACCAACACCAGCGGGATCTTGGCCGCATCGGAGAACAGCGAGCCCAGGCCTGCGCTGGTAAAAATGACACCGAAGGTCGTCGGCAGCTGCCGGCAGGCCTCCGTGAAGCTGACGGTTTCCTGCACCACCGTCACACCCATGGGGATGCCCAGCAGCGCCGTTCCAATGATGCCGATGAGGATTGCCCCCTTCACCTTGCATGCAAGCAGCACGACCGTCAGCACCAGACCGATCAGGAACAGCCATATAGACGGCTGGTTCAAGGTGGCCAGCGCGGGCGTACCCGCATCAAAGCTGATAACCCCCACATTCAGCAGGCCGCTGTACGCAACAAAGATACCAATGCCGCCGCCAATTGCATTCTGCAAACTGCGGGGGATCGCCTTTATGATATATTTACGGATTTTGGTGACCGTGATGAGGATGTTGAACAGCCCGCAGATAAATACCATGGACAACGCCTGCTGCCACGTAAATCCCAGCGTGAAACAAATTGTATATACAAAAAACGCATTCAGCCCCATCCCCGGCGCCTGCGCATAAGGGACATTGGCAAACAGGCCCATGACCAGCGTCCCTATGATTGCTGAGATGATAGTCGCCAGGAAAACAGCGCCCCATTCCATGCCGGACTGGCTTAACAGCCCAGGGTTTACAATGATGATATACGCCATCGCAAAAAACGTTGTTATTCCTGCAATGACCTCCGTCCCCACCGTGGTCCCGTTTTGTTTGAGTTTAAAAAATTTTTCCATGAAGCCCACCTTCCTTTTTTTATTTTACCGCCCGCGCAGTTAGACCCCCTTTATAAGTCCCCTCGGAAAATGCCTTGTTTTCGCGCCAAAATG
>DVND01000020.1 GCA_018714645.1 Candidatus Avimonoglobus intestinipullorum | reverse complement strand
CACTAAACTCATACTATCAAACCCTTTCTATTTATTTGATTTTCGCTTTATTGACAAGCATCTCAATCGTCTTTGTCAATGCGATCTCCTGCTTCAACCCGTCCAAATCCTCCGGACGGAGCAGCTCCTGCAATTTTTCAGTTTCCATATTGTATTGCTTGCTCAGGTCGGCAATCTTCTGATCCAGTTCTTCCTGGTTTGCCTCGATGCCCTCTGTCTTTGCAATCTCTTCCAGTACCAAGGACACGCGCACCTGTTTTTGCGCCTGCTCCTTGAAGCCTTCGCGGAATTTTTCCATGTTGGAACCGGTGTACTGCAAATACATCTCCATGTTCATGCCCTGATAGGACAGGCGCTGTGCAAAATCGTTCACCATGCGGTCGATCTGCGCTTCGATCATAGCGTCCGGGATATCGATTTCGGCAGCTTCGGCCGCTTTATCGACAATTGCATTTTCCGTTTCAGCCTTCGTCCGGTCTTCGGCCGCCTTCTCCAAACGCGTGCGCACGTCGTTCCTGTATTCCTCCATGGTATCAAAATCACTGACCTCCGACGCAAAATCGTCGTTCAGCTCCGGATATTCACGCGCTTTAATTTCATGCACCTTGATTTTAAACACCGCCGCTTTCCCGGCCAGCTCCGGCGCATGATAGTCCTCCGGGAATGTCACGTTGACCTCCGCGTCCTCGCCGATCTTCACGCCGACCATCTGTTCTTCAAACCCCGGGATAAAGCTGCCGGAGCCGATTTCCAACTCATATTCCTCCGCTTTCCCGCCGGGGAATGCAACGCCGTCCACAAACCCTTCAAAATCGAACACAACGATGTCCCCGTTTTCAACCGGGCGGTCTTCAACGGACAGGACCCGCGCGTTCTTCTTCTGCGTGGCTTCGATGTCTTTGTCCACGTCTGCATCGGTTACAGTATGTTCAATTTTTTCAATCTCTATACCCTTATATTTCCCAAGTTTTACCTCCGGTTTTGTGGTAACCAGCGCGGTAAACACAACAGGCTCATTGTCTTTGATCTCTTCCACATCAATTTCAGGACGCGCAACAGCGTCGATATCTGCCTCTTCCAGCGCCGCGCTGTATGCATCCGGCAGGACGTAATTAATGGCGTCATCATAAAAGACAGCCTTTGTATAGTATTTTTCCACAACCGCCTTCGGCACCTTCCCCTTTCTGAATCCGGGAATATTATATTTTTTCACGTTCTTGCGATACGCTTTGTTCATACCCTCTTCAAATTTGTCATAGGACACTTCAAATGTCAATTTGACAAGATTTTTCTCCACCTGTTCCGATTTTACAGCCATCCTGTGAAATCCTCCTCTAACGTTAAAATATTATATGATACACAATTGTACCATTATTACAATTACATCATTATATCACATCCGGCGAAAATTTCAACCCAAAAATTCCAAAATTCAAAAATACTCCAAAATTCTGGGCTATTCGCACAATTGTATGGGATAAAATCCACGAAAATCACAGGAAACCAGCGTATATTGCACATTCCCGGCCGTGCCTTCAAACGCATACCGGCTGCCCGAAGCATGGATGTGCCCATAAATACACCGCTTCACACCGTACCGCTGCAGCAGCTCCGCCATAGGCGTATGAAAGTCATCTGCCAAAACGGGCGGGTAATGCAGAAAAACAAGCACTTCCTCCGGCTCCTGCCGCAGGGCGCTCTGGATAGACAATTCCAGCCGGTTCAATTCGCGGTTGTAAATTTTCTGATCCTCCGCCGCCATCTCTTTCGCCCAGGCCCAGCCCCGCGTGCCGCAGATGGCTGTTTTCTGATACATGTAGGAATTATTCTGCAAAAAATCAATTCCGGAAAACCCCTGTGCCGCAATAAATGTGCGCATTTTGTGCAACGTTGTCCACCAATAGTCATGGTTGCCCTTCAACAAAATTTTCCTGCCGTTTAAACGGTTTAAAAACGCAAAATCCCGGACACTTTCTTCCAGGTAAGTCGCCCAGGAAAAATCCCCCGGCAGGACGACGACGTCCTCCGGTTTCACACAGTCCTGCCAGTGCTCCTCCAGCCGCGCCACATAATTCTCCCACTGCGGGCCAAAAATGTCCATGGGTTTATTGACCCCCAGCGGCAGGTGCAGGTCGGATATTGTAAAAAGTGCCATGCTTTTCCCTCCTGTGCAGCAATGATTCTATTATACATGATTTTTTACACGATGCAAAGTATTTTTTACTATTTAAGGATAAAATCTGTTAAAATATGCGCGGAACATCTGGACATTCTATCCCTAATTTGTTATAATAATACCAGCAATATACAAAGGAGCTGAAAAACTATGGCAAACAGATTTATCTTAAATGAAACGTCTTATCACGGCGCAGGGGCGATCCGGGAGATTTCCGCGGAAGCCTGCGCGCGCGGGTTTAAAAAAGCCTTTGTGTGCTCCGATCCAGATTTGATCAAATTCGGTGTCACAAAAAAGGTGTTGGACGTTTTGGAACATGCGTCGCTCACATATGAAATCTACAGCGACATCAAACCCAACCCCACCATTGAAAACGTACAAACCGGCGTGGAAGCGTTCAAGGCTTCCGGCGCGGATTACATCATTGCAATCGGCGGCGGATCCTCCATGGACACCGCAAAAGCTATTGGAATTATCATCGCCAATCCTGAATTTGCCGATGTGCGCAGCCTGGAGGGCACGGCGCCCACAAAAAATAAAAGCGTGCCGATTTTTGCCGTTCCCACTACCGCGGGTACTGCGGCGGAAGTGACCATCAACTACGTTATCACCGATGCGGAAAAAGAACGCAAAATGGTTTGTGTCGACCCGCATGACATCCCGATTGTCGCGTTTGTAGACCCGGAAATGATGAGCTCCATGCCCAAGGGCCTCACCGCCGCCACCGGAATGGATGCGCTGACCCATGCCATCGAAGGGTACATTACCCGCGGCGCATGGGAGCTTTCGGATATGTTCCACTTAAAAGCAATTGAAATTATTTCCAGGTCGCTCCGCGGTGCCGTTGCCAACACCGCCGACGGCAGAGAGGGCATGGCGCTTGGGCAATATATCGCCGGTATGGGCTTTTCCAACGTCGGCCTCGGCATTGTTCACTCCATGGCGCACCCGCTGGGCGCACTGTATGATACGCCGCATGGCGTTGCAAACGCCATCATCCTCCCCACCGTTATGGAATATAATGCGGAGGCTACCGGCGAAAAGTACCGCGAAATTGCGCGGGCGATGGGCGTCCAGAATGTGGATTCCATGAGCGTGGAGGAATATAGGAAAGCGGCGGTTGACGCCGTGCGGACGCTTTCCAAAGACGTGGGCATCCCCGCGGACTTGAAGGAAATCGTAAAACCGGAGGACATCCCCTTCCTGGCGCAGTCCGCATATGACGACGCATGCCGCCCCGGGAACCCGAAGGACACAAGCGTTGAAGAGATCGCAGCGCTCTATCAATCATTGATCTGACAACAAAGGCCGCTGGTTCAGCGGCCTTTTATACGCTTTGTATGCAGATATACACAAATTATATACAGACAGATACGAAAAAGCTTCCGGCATACGCCGGAAGCTTTTTATCAAGCTTTCAATTTTGTTTCAAGCGTCTCCAATTCATCCCAAATCTCTTTCGGGAGCCGGTCGCCATACTGTGCAAAATACTTCTTCGCATCCTCGACATCTTCCAGCCAAACCTTCTTATCAACGCTCAGCAATTCTTTCAGGACGTCCTTGTCAATGTCCAAATCCGTTGTGTCAATATCAACCGGCAGATATCCAATCGGGCTTTCAACCGCATCCGCTTTCCCGGCGCAACGGTCGAGAATCCACAGCAGGACACGCATATTGTCGCCAAAGCCCGGCCACATGAAGTTGCCTTCGTCATCCAGCCTGAACCAGTTGACATGGAAAATTTTCGGGGCTTTTTCAGGATCCATTTTCTTGCCCATTTCCAGCCAATGCGCGAAATAATCGCCCATGTTGTATCCAACAAACGGCTTCATCGCCATCGGGTCGCGGCGGACCACACCCACAGCGCCGGCCGCTGCGGCAGTCGTTTCAGACGCCATGTTTGCGCCGACAAATACGCCGTGCTGCCAATTACGCGCCTGGTATACCAGCGGCGCAGTCTTCGCCCGGCGCCCGCCGAATACGATTGCATCAATCGGCACGCCCTGCGGATTTTCAAATTCAGGGGAAATGCACGGGCAGTTTACAGCCGGCGCAGTGAATCTCGAATTCGGATGCGCCAGCTTCCCTTCATAGGTCTTCCCGTTTACAACGGAACCCTTCCACTCAGTGCAGTTCTCAGGCGGATTCTTATCCAGCCCTTCCCACCATACCGTCATATCGTCATTATTGATTGCAACATTTGTGAAAATTGTATTTTTCTTCGTGGCCTGCAGCGCATTATAGTTTGTTTTTTCGCTGGTCCCGGGCGCAACGCCAAAGAACCCGGCCTCCGGGTTGATGGCATACAGCCTGCCGTCCGGCCCGATGCGCAGCCATGCGATATCATCGCCGACCGTCCATACCTTATAGCCTTTTTTCTTCAAATATTCCGGCGGGATCAGCATTGCCAGGTTTGTTTTACCGCAAGCTGACGGGAACGCCGCCGCAATATATTTCACTTCGCCCTGCGGGTTTTCCAGGCCCAAAATCAGCATGTGCTCCGCCATCCAGCCTTCATTTCTGCCAAGATAAGATGCAATACGCAGCGCAAAGCACTTTTTCCCCAGCAGCACGTTGCCGCCGTAAGCGGAATTGACAGACCAGATCGTGGAATCCTGCGGGAAGTGCACAATGTAACGGTCGTCCGGATTGACGTCCTTCTTCGCGTGCAGGCATTTTACGAAATCCCCATTGTCGCCAAGCTGATCCATGACTGCTTTGCCGATCCTTGTCATGATATTCATGTTCAGAACAACATAGATGCTGTCCGTCAGCTCAATGCCGATTTTTGAAAACGGAGACCCCACCGGGCCCATGGAATATGGGATTACATACATGGTCCGTCCCTTCATGGAACCTGTATATAACGCTTTCATTTTTGCATACATTTCATCGGGCGCCATCCAGTTGTTGTTCGGGCCCGCTTCTATCTCTGTCGGCGTGCAGATATAAGTTCTGTCCTCCACGCGCGCCACGTCGTTTTCAGCGGTCCTGTGATAGTAGCAGCCCGGCAGCTTTTCCTGGTTTAATTTGATCATTTCCCCTGTGGAAACAGCTTCCGCACGCAGCGCTTCCAGCTGCGCCTCGCTCCCGTCAATCCAAACGACTTCGTCCGGTTGGCACATCGCGACCATTTCGTCTAACCATGTTTTAACAGCTGTGTTATTCGTCATCGTCATTTCCTCCTGTTTTTTAGCGGTATTTTTCTTCTGATTCTGTCAGGAATGATGTTTCCATATCAAATGTCAATTATGGGTCTCTACAAGCTGGTGAGAGGTTTGGGGCTGATGAACACTCTTACAGGAGTGATTCTGATCGATATTGCGATCAATATA